>JADWMI010000040.1 GCA_015767395.1 Bacteroidota bacterium
TTCAAAGTATGATTGACAGTGGGCTAAAGAAAAAAAAACGTCAAAATAAAGCTTTGATTGATGAAATTAGTGCTACCATAATTTTACAAACATATTTAAGTACAAAATTATAATGTTACGAGCTCCAACTATATTTGTTAAAAGAAAGTTTCGAAGAATTTTCAAAAACTATCTTAATAAAAAAGATATTAAATCCCTAAACAACAAAGAATTTGTAATTGTTGCCAATAATTGTTGGGGTGGCGAAGTTTATCAATGGTATAATAAGTCTTATAATTCCCCTTTTGTTGGCTTATTTTTATATAGCCCATGTTTTATAAAAGTAGTTTCGGATTTTGACAATTACATGTCTAAGGAATTGAAATTTTTGAAAAACTCAAAGTACTTAAAAGAAAAACAAACCTATCCTATTGGTCTAATTGGAGATGCTGAAATTCACTTTTTACATTATAAAGATGAAAAAGAAGCTACTGATAAATGGAATAGACGAAAAGAAAGAATGTTAAAAGTAACTGATAAAAATAGTTACTTTTTTAAACTATGTGATATGTACAACAGTAATGAGAACATATTAAAAGAGTTTCACAACTTACCTTATAAAAATAAAGTTTCATTTGGTATTAATAACTATGAATCTTTAAAAAACAAAAATCACATTAAAATTGAGGAATCTTATAAAAAACAAGGAAAACATGTACCTAACGGTGTAAAACTTTATAAACTTACATTTTTATATTTCAGTATAGCCAATTGGTTAAATAATTAATTGTGCTCAATTTTATCAACTAAACAAATATTTGTACTTTTGCAATCCAAAAAATAATAAATGATTTTACCTATTATAGCATATGGTGATCCTGTTTTAAGAAAAGTAGGCGTTGATATTGACAAAGATTATCCAAATCTTGATGCGTTGATTGAAAACATGAAAGAGACCATGGAAAATGCACAAGGCGTTGGCTTGGCTGCTCCACAAATTGGAAAAGCAATTCGACTTTTTATTGTAGACACTTCTCCTTTTGGTGCTGATGAAGACTTAGAAGAAAGTGAAAGAGAATTTCTTAGCAATTTCAAAAAAATATTTATCAATGCTAAAATTTTAAATGAAGAAGGTGATGAGTGGGTATTTAACGAAGGTTGTTTAAGTATTCCTGATATTCGCGAAGATGTTTTTAGAGAACCAAAAATCACCATTGAATATTTTGATGAGCATTTTGAAAAACACACTGAAGTTTTAGAAGGCTTGGCAGCGAGAGTTGTACAACATGAATACGATCATATTGAGGGAATTTTATTTACTGATAAAATTTCGTCTCTAAAAAAACGATTATTAAAAAAGAAACTAGAAAATATTTCAAAAGGGAAAGTAAACGCAGATTATAGAATGAAATTTCCTTTATTAAAAAAAAGATAAACAATGGAATTAAAAGACATCGTATCAGTTAGCGGAAAACCAGGATTATACGAAATCAAAGCACAATCAAAAGGTGGTATTATTGTAGCATCTTTAATAGATGGTAAAAAGTTTCCAATTACAGCAACCCACAATATTAGTGCTTTAAATGAAATTGCAATTTACACTTACGAAGAGGAAGTTCCACTTCGTGTTATTTTTAAAGCGATAGGAGAGAAAGAAAATGGTTCAGAAGCAATAAGCCCTAAAGAGAGTAGCAAAAGGTTGGTTGCTTATTTTAGAGAAATTTTACCAAATTTTGATGAAGAACGTGTTTACGCCTCAAATATTAAAAAAGTATTGCAATGGTATAATCTATTAGCTTCTAAAAAATTCGATTTTACTGCGATTCAGGAAGAAGAGCAAGAAACTGAAGAAGCTTCATAAATGAATACCCGCGAACAGCAACTCCAAGCTTTTGGACGTTTATTAGACATTATGGATGAGTTGCGTTCTAAATGTCCCTGGGATCAAAAGCAAACCTTTCAATCACTTCGACATTTAACTATTGAAGAAACATATGAATTAGGCGATGCCATTCTGAATAACGATTTACAAGAAATCAAAAAAGAATTAGGCGACGTGCTACTTCATATTGTTTTTTATGCCAAAATTGGTTCTGAAACCGGTGATTTTGACATCGCCGATGTTTCTAATTCCATTGCTGAAAAATTAATTCACCGTCATCCACACATTTATAGTGATGTTGTTGTAAAAGATGAAGAAGAGGTAAAACAAAACTGGGAAAAGCTCAAACTAAAAGAAGGAAAATCTTCCGTTTTAGAGGGGGTTCCTAAAGGCTTACCCGCTATGGTAAAAGCCAATAGAATCCAAGATAAAGTTGCAGGTGTTGGTTTTGATTGGGAAAAACCCGAACAAGTTTGGAAAAAAGTTCAAGAAGAACTGGCTGAGCTAAATGCAGAAATTGAAAAAGGCAATACTGATAAAATAGAAGCGGAATTTGGTGATGTATTATTCTCAATGATCAATTATGCTCGTTTTATCAATGTCAGTCCAGAAAACGCCTTAGAACGAACCAACAAAAAATTTATCAATCGCTTTCAATATTTAGAGACCGAGGCCAAAAAAATTGGAAAATCACTTCACAACATGTCTTTAGAAGAAATGGATGTTTTCTGGGAAAAATCAAAAGAATTTTTCAAATAAAAAAATCATTCACAACTCTCAATTTATTTCTTTACATTAGTATTCCAAATTTTTGAAATGGAAAAAATAGTAATTATTACAGGCGGAACAAAAGGTTTAGGACTTGGATTGGCCAATGAATATCATAAAAATGGTTACCGAGTAATTTCTATTGCTCGAAGTAAAAAGAAAAAACTTTATTTTGAAGAGCAATATCAATGCGATTTGAGTAAAGTTGAGATGATTGAAACTACCATCAAAGAAATTTTTTCTCATTTAGATAAGAACAATACAAAAAATTTAACGCTTATTAATAACGCTGGAGATTTAGGCACTGTTAATACCATTGAAAATTTAAATCCAGAAGAAATTAATTACACTATTAGTGTGAATTTAACGGCCCCTTTAGTATTAAGTTCTTTATTTATCAACTTATCTAAAGACTGGGATTGTAAAAAGAGAATTTATAATATTTCATCAGGTGCCGCTATTAACCCATATGAAAGCTGGTCTATGTATTGCTCCTCAAAAGCTGGTTTAGATATGATGACCAAAGTCATTTCAAAAGAACAAAAAGAAACTAAAAACGGGGTTAAAATAGCTTCTATTTACCCTGGCATTGTTGATACGGATATGCAGGCTGAAGCCAGAAACACAGCACCTGAAAATTTCAAATCCGTACAGCGGTTTATTGATTTTCATGAAAATGGCGAATTATCTACACCTGAACAAGTAGCCGAAAAAATTTATTATTTAGATGTTACTGGTGAATTTAAGAACGGTAGAATTTTAGACATTCGAAATATATAAACCGTATTTTTTATATAAAAAAAATCCTGAAATTAATTTCAGGATTTTTTTTCGTTTAAACAGTTTATTAAGCTTTTTTAACACCTTTTTTGAGTGTTAATTTTTTAGCATTTGTAACTTTTTGTTTTGTTAAAGCCAATTCAATCACTTCTTTCATTTCTGACACATAGTGAAAAGTTAAACCTTTTAAATATGATTGCTTAATTTCTTCAATATCTTTTTTATTGTCAATGCAAAGAATTAATTCTTTGATATTCGCTCGTTTTGCAGCCAATATTTTTTCTTTAATTCCACCAACTGGTAATACTTTACCTCTTAAAGTAATTTCTCCTGTCATTGCCAATCTTGATTTTACTTTGCGTTGTGTAAAAACGGAAACCAATGAAGTTAACATTGTAATCCCGGCACTTGGACCATCTTTTGGCGTTGCTCCTTCAGGCACGTGAATATGTACTTTATATTCATCTAAAATAGCTTGATCAATTCCAAAAATATCAGCATTTGCTTTAATATATTCCATTGCTATGGTTGCAGACTCTTTCATTACAGTTCCTAAATTCCCTGTAATACTCAACCCTTTTCCTTTAGAAATGATCGATTCAATGAATAAAATATCACCACCAACACTGGTCCAAGCCAAGCCTGTAACCACACCTGCAACATCATTACTTTCGTATTTATCTCTTTCTAAGTGAGATGGGCCCAATACTTTTTCTATAATTTCATTGGTGATTTTAATTTCATATGTTTCTTCCATTGCAATTGATTTCGCAGCAAAACGAACCATTTTTGCAATTTGTTTTTCCATTCCTCTCACACCAGATTCTCTAGTATAGGCAACCACAATTTTTTCCAATTGTTTTTTACCCATCTCCAAATGCGCCTTTGTTAGCCCATGCTCTTTTAATTGTTTTGGTAACAAATGACGTTTAGCAATCTCTACCTTTTCTTCAATTGTATAGCCTGAAACATTTATAATTTCCATTCTATCACGCAAAGCCCAAGGAATTGTAGACAAGCTATTGGCAGTTGCTACAAACAACACTTTAGATAAATCGTAATCTAATTCTAAATAATTATCATAAAAAGTAGTGTTCTGCTCAGGATCAAGCACTTCTAACATTGCTGAAGATGGATCCCCATTGTGACTTGAAGATGCCAGTTTATCAATTTCATCCAATACAAAAACTGGATTTGAAGTTGCTGCTTTTTTAATATCTTTTATAATTCTACCAGGCATAGCACCAATATAGGTTTTTCTATGACCACGAATCTCAGCCTCATCTCTAACGCCACCCAAAGACATACGAACGTATTTTCTTCCCAATGCTTCAGCGATAGATTTCCCTAATGAAGTTTTACCAACACCTGGAGGACCGTATAAACAAATAATTGGTGATTTCATATCCCCTTTTAATTTAAGCACTGCCAAATGCTCAATAATTCGTTCTTTTACTTTTTCCAATCCAAAGTGATCACGATCTAGAATCCTTTGAGCACGTTTTAGGTCAAACTTATCTTCGGAATACTCATTCCAAGGTAATTCTAACAATAAATCCAAGTAGTTACGCTGAACAGAATATTCAGCAACTTGTGGATTCATTCTTTGTAATCTACCCAATTCTTTTTCAAACGTTTCCTTTACAGGCTCGCTCCATTTTTTAGATTTTGCCTTGACACGCATTTCATCCAATTCTTCATCATACGAAACGCCTCCCAATTCTTCCTGAATTGTTTTTAGTTGTTGATGTAAATAATATTCGCGCTGTTGCTGATCCATATCAGAACGCGTTTTTGAATGAATTACATTTTTCAACTCTAAACGTTGTAATTCAACGTCCATTTTCTTTAAAGTTAATAATGCTCTTTCTTTTAAATTTTCAGTTTCTAACAACTCCTGTTTCTCCTCAACTTTTAAGTTCATATTAGATGAAACAAAATTGATCAAAAAAGGCTTGCTCTCTATATTTTTTATAGCGAAAGATGCTTCTGATGGCAAATTTGGATTTTCTTTTATAATACGAACAGCCATATCCTTGATTGAATCTATAATAGCTTCAAACTCTGGCTCTTTTTCTTGAGCACGATCTTCTACACGCTTTTTTGTGATTGCCTTGATATAAGGTTCATCTTGCACAAAACTATCAACTTCAAAAGGCTTTTTACCTTGGATAATAACAGTTGTATTTCCATCAGGCATTTTTAGCATTCTCAAAATACGTGCAACAGTTCCTACTTTATGAATATCATTAATTGTAGGATCTTCAATACCTTCATTCTTTTGGGCAACCACTCCAATAATTTTATTTCCTTTGTTCGCCTCTTTAATTAATTCAATAGATTTATCGCGCCCTGCAGTAATTGGTATAACAACACCTGGAAACAAAACGGTATTCCGTAAAGGTAGTATCGGCAAAACATCTGGAATTTCTTCTTTATTTATCTCTTCCTCATCTTCTGGCGTCATTAAAGGTATTAAATCCGCGTCGTCATCTAAAATATTTTGTAATGACAGATTGTCCATTTTTAAAAATTTTGATTTACTCATAGTCTATATTGGGTCATTTTGTCATTTCAATGTTCTTTGTAATAAAAAACACTTTAACAAAATTAGTTTATTTTTCTGATTATCAACAGCTTAATAAATATCAATAGCTGTATTTCACATATAATTTTCAATAGTTATGCCAAATAAATAAACTTAACCTTTTTTTTAAGTAATTTTAAATAAAACTGTAACACATTATAATTTAACTTGTCTTTTTAATAGATATCATTTTTGAAACCAGAAGATCAACATACAGACCAGCTTGTTATACGTTGTAAAAAAGGAGATAAAGCAGCTCAGTTTGCAATTTACAAACAATATTATAAAGCGATGTTTAACACTGCTCTTAGGATTGTGAACGACAGTTTTGAAGCTGAAGACATTATGCAAGAGTCGTTTTTATCAGCTTTTACAAAGTTAGATTCATTTAGTAGAGAGGTAACATTTGGAGCCTGGTTAAAAAGAATTGTAATAAACAACAGCTTAACAGCTTTGAAAAAGAATAATAGAATTGAAAAGGTTTCTCTTGAAAAAGTGACGATCAAAGCAGTAGAAGATGAAGTAACTGATTATAGTTTTTTAACCTCAGGTGAAATTTTAAATAAAGTATCGCAATTAAAAAATAATTATAAAGTTGCTATTACTTTGAATTTAATTGAAGGTTATGATTATGAAGAAATAGCTCAAATTATGGATATCTCATATGAAAACAGCAGAACAACAGTATCCAGAGCAAAGCAAAAATTAAGACAACTTTTATCTCAATAAAAATGAAAGATAATTTAGAACATAAATTTAAAGAATTAGAAAATCAGTTTGATTTAGAAGAGCCAACTATTGGACATTTTGACCGGTTTGAAGCAAAACTAAATAATTCAACACCAAAAGAAAGTAAAAATATATTCAAAATGGTGGCATCTATTGCTGTTGCTGCATCGGTAATTTTATTTTTTGGAATATGGATAGGAAGTGAATTTTCGGATAAAGGCATGCAACTTGCCAGTGTGTCAACCGAGATGCAAGAAACGCAAAGTTATTTTGTTTCTGTAATTGAAAAAGAAATGAGAACTGTAGAAAAAGAACGAAATACTGATACCGAAAAAATAATTTCAGATGGATTGAATCAATTAAAAAAACTTGAAAACCAATATAGCGAACTTACTTTAGAGCTCAAAGAAAGTAATGAAGACAAAAGAATTATTTACGCAATGATTTCTAATTTTCAGCAGCGAATTGACGTTTTGCAAAGTTTATTATTACAAATAGAAGAAGTTAAACACCTAAAAACCCAAAACAATGAAAACTATGTATAAAATACTACTATTCCTTTTTTTAATACCTTTAGCTGTATCAGCAACCGATAAAAGAGGTAAGTACACTAAAAACAAAGTAATTAATAAGGTATATCCCGTAAGCAAAGATGCCAGCTTAGCTGTTTCAAATAAATATGGGAATATTAATATTGTTACAGGAAATTCAGACCAAATAGAAATTAGCGTTTCCATTACTACCAATGGTGATAATGAAGAAAAGGTTGCCGAACGTTTAAAGCAAATTAATATTGAATTTAGCGCTAGTTCTAATAGCGTTACAGCCAAGACAATTATTGGAAAAACTTCCAATTCTTGGAACTGGGGTAGAAATAACAATGTAAATATGGAAATAAACTACATTATTAAAATGCCAGTAACAAATAGTGTTAACCTTAATAATGACTACGGTGGAATAGCCTTAGATAAACTAGAAGGTTCTGCCAAAATTAATTGTGATTATGGAAAAATCACTATTGGAGAATTATTAAACCCTTCGAATTCTATAAACATTGATTACACAAATAAATCGACCATTGAGTATATGAAAAATGGTGATATAAATGCAGATTATTCAACACTACATATTGAAAAAACAGGTAACGTTGACTTAAATGCTGACTACTCCCATATCTCATTTGGAATGGTAGCTGATTTAAATTATAATTGTGATTATGGTGATTTAAAAATTGACAACGCTACTAATGTTGTTGGAAACTGTGACTATATGCACACAACTATTGGTAAATTATTTGGTTCTGGTGTTTTTGATATAGACTATGGATCTCTTAAAATAAACTCCCTTGGTGAAAGTTTCAAAAAGCTAAATGTAGAATCTTCGTATACTCCAATAAAATTGGGTTTAAATTCAACAAACTCCTTTAATTTTGAAGCAAATCTAGGCTATGGAAGTTTAAAAAATACTGATGGTTTTACCTTTAATAAAGAAATAACAAAAAATACTTCTAAATACTATCAAGGTTACTTTAACACTCCTAACTCAACTAGTTCTATTGTAGTTAATTCAAAATACGGTAGTGTGACTTTTACAAACAACTAAACAAATTATTATGAAAACTATTACAAGCTTAATTACAATTTTATTATTTACCTGCTTTACTTTAACTGCCCAAAAAACAATTAAAGGTGATGGAAATCAGGTAACAAAAACGAGATCAGTTGGTGATTTTGATAAAATTGCTGTTTCTGGACACTTTAAAGTTACCTTAGAAAAAGGAAAAGAAGGAGACATAACTATCACAGGAGAAGGCAATATAATTGAAAAACTTGAAACTACAGTAAATGATGGGGTTTTAAAAATTAAATTTAAAAAGGGTTTAAATTTAAGATCTCACAAAACTATTTATTTAACTATTGGTTATCAAGATATTGAAGGCGTTTCATTATCTGGTTCAGGTGAAGTAGTTTGTAACGACCTTATTAATGCTAAAGATTTAAATTTAAGCTTATCTGGCTCTGGCAACTTCAAATTAAATGTTGAGTCAACCAATTTAGACGCTTCAATTTCTGGTTCAGGAAATATGAGTTTGACAGGTAACTCTAATAATTTTTCAACTGGAATATCGGGATCTGGAAATATGAACGCACAAAAACTAACAGCTCAAGTAGTCAATGCTAAAATATCCGGATCTGGAAATGTAAAGGTAAATGCCGTAAATGAGATCAATGCCAAAACATCAGGTTCTGGAAATATTATTTACAGTGGTAATCCAACCATCATAAAGGCCAATTCAAGTGGTTCAGGATCTATTCAAAAAAGAAATTAACTCAATTTTTTATAAACTAAAAAACGTCCAAACTTAACAGTTTGGACGTTTTTATTTTATGTGATTGGTTACTGTTTCTTATTCTTTTTATTCTTGCCGGTCGCTACATTAAATTTTCCGCCAAATACCCACATATTTTCAAAAAAGGTAAAATGTTGTGAGGCAACATCTGATTTACTTGCGGTAGTTCTAATATCTTGCATATTAATATAACCTGCTTTAAAAGTATATTGAATAAAGAAATATTTAAAAAAGGTTAAATCCAATCCAACATGGGCGGACATTCCATAACCGGAAACATGAAATTCATCATAACGTTCATTACCCATTAATTTCGTATTCGTTTTCGGATACAAAACACCTACACCAATACCCTCCGTTAAATTTATATCTATATTTTTAACTTTAAAACCAATCCAATTATCAACGGTATCAAATCTGTTTACTTCAACAGTAACATAATTCAATCCATCTGTATGTTCAAAAGTTAAAAAATCTTCATCTAAAAAAATTTCATCATTATTATACACTCCAGTATATGCACTTCCATTATCTATATTTCCACTTATATTAACTGTTTGATCGTTATACATTACATACTTCATATGATCCACACCAATGGCTACATTGTAATGGTCGTGAAAAAAATATCCAACTCTAAAATTTGTTTGTGGAATGGTAAGTTCATCAGGCTTTAAATAATAAATTCCGAATGGCTTCGGTTTATCTCTAGCCTTTACATCATCTAAAGTGAAATAGTAATCATCTCCTTTAAAAGTGATATCAGATTTTGAATAATTACCCCTATTCCATCCCCAAAAAGCGAACATTCTCCCTTTGTTATGAGGTACATCATTAAAGTTTATTTTTGTTTCCACTTCTTCTGCTGTATCTATTTCCTGAGAATACGAGGTAAGCGTGTTTAGCAATACAAATACTATTATAAATTTTCTCATTCTAGTTAAATAAGCTCTTTAATTTCTGAAATAAATCTTACCGCCAATTCATCAGCACTTTTTTGAGATGTACTTTCAGTGTAAATTCTAATAATAGGTTCTGTATTAGATTTTCTTAAATGAATCCATTCTGAAGCAAAATTTATTTTTACACCATCAATAGTAATCACATCTTCATTTTTATAATTTGAAGCAATCGTTACCAAAATATTGTCAACATCAATTTGAGGTGTTAATTCAATTTTATTTTTACTCATAAAATAACTCGGATAGCTATCTCTTAATTCCTTACAAGACATTTTAAGATTTGCTAAATGCGATAAGAACAATGCCACACCAACCAAAGAATCTCTTCCATAATGTGATTCAGGATAAATAATTCCTCCATTTCCTTCTCCACCAATAATTGCATTTGATGCCTTCATCAAATCAACTACATTAACCTCTCCTACTGCACTTGCTTGGTACTTTCCACCATGTTTTTCTGTAATATCTCTTAGCGCTCTTGAAGATGACAAATTAGAAACGGTATTTCCTTTTGTTTTTCCCAGTACATAATCTGCACAGGCAACCAAGGTATATTCCTCTCCAAACATAGAACCATCCTCATTTACAATAGCCAACCTGTCAACATCTGGATCCACTACAATTCCAAAATCTGCTTTTACTTTTACTACCAATTCTGAAATATCAGTCAAGTGCTCTTTCAATGGTTCTGGATTGTGAGGAAATTGTCCATTTGGCTCACAGTATAATTGAATACATTCAACCCCTAACCTCTCTAACAATGCTGGAATTGCAATTCCTCCTGTAGAATTCACCGCATCAACAACTACTTTAAAATTCGCTTTTTTAATAGCTTCAACATCAACCAAGTCCAGTTTAAGCACTTCATTAATATGTTTGTTTATGTAGCCTTGTTTTTTTCTATAACCTCCTAAATCATCTATGTCTGCAAAAAGGAAGGCATTGTCTTCTGCTATTTTCAACACTTCTTCACCATCCTTAGCATTTAAAAACTCTCCTTTTTCATTCAGCAACTTTAAAGCATTCCACTGTTTTGGATTGTGGCTTGCTGTGATAATAATTCCACCATCTGCATCGTCTAATGTAACCGCTACTTCAACCGTTGGAGTTGTAGATAAGCCAATATCCGAAACATTAATTCCTAATCCAACCAATGTATTACAAACCAAGCTACTCACCATTTTCCCTGAAATACGTGCATCTCGTCCAACAACAACTGTTAGGTTTTCTTTTTTTGAATGTTTTTTTAACCACATCCCGTAAGCTGCAGCAAATTTAACAGCATCTATCGGAGTTAAATTGTCGCTTACTTCTCCTCCTATTGTTCCTCGTATTCCTGAAATTGATTTTATTAAAGCCATTTTTTTTATTTAGTTTTCAAAGATAATTGTTATTGAATTAATAACATAAAAAAAAGCTGTATCAATTGATACAGCTTTTCATATTTTAAAATCTCAGAGAATCTTATTTCCCTTCCATTTTTTTCTTTAATGCAGCTAAATCACCACCTAAATCACCAAGAGTTGTTTTCTCGGCAGAATCAGCTTTTTTCTGAGCTACTTTAATATTTTTCTCTTCTTGAGCTTTAAAAATTGAAGTATGTGAAGCTACAATTCTTCTGAATTCTTTATTAAATTCAATCACTTTGAAGTCTACAGAATCTCCTTTAGCTAATTTAGTACCATCTTCTTTGGTTGTAAATCTACTAGGAACAAAAGCTTCTACTTCATCATTAAAAGTAATGATTAAACCTTTATCACTTTTATCTTTTACAATTGCAGGATGAATAGAATCAATAGCATATGTAGTTTCGTGAGAATCCCAAGGGTTTTCATTAGTTTGTTTGTGACCTAAATTTAATTTACGTCCTGCAACATCTAATTCCAATACTTGAACTTCTAATTTATCTCCTACAGAAGTGAAATCTGATGGATGCTTAATTTTCTTAGTCCAAGAAAGATCAGAAATATAAACCAAACCATCAATACCTTCTTCTAATTCAACAAAAACACCGAAGTTAGTATAGTTACGTACAATACCTGTGTGCGTTGAACCAACTGGATATTTTTTGTCAATGTCAGTCCAAGGATCTGGATGTAATTGCTTAATACCTAAACTCATTTTTCTTTCTTCTCTATCTAAAGTTAAAACCTGAGCTTCAACTTCGTCACCAACAGATACAAAATCTTGTGCAGAACGTAAGTGTGTTGACCAAGACATTTCAGAAACGTGAATCAATCCTTCAACTCCTTGTGCTACTTCAATAAATGCACCGTAATCAGCAAGTACTACTACTTTACCTTTTACAGAATCACCTACTTTAATTTCATTATCTAAAGCTTCCCAAGGGTGTGCGTTTAATTGTTTTAAACCTAATTGGATTCTTGTTTTCTCATCATCAAAATCAAGAATTACAACGTTTAATACTTGGTCTAATTCAACCACTTCACTTGGATGATTTATTCTAGACCATGATAAATCTGTAATGTGAACCAAACCGTCAACACCACCTAAATCAACAAATACACCATAAGAAGTAATGTTTTTAACAACACCTTCTAATACTTGTCCTTTTTCTAATTTACCAATAATTTCTTTTTTCTGAATTTCAATATCAGCTTCAATAAGCGCTTTGTGAGATACCACAACATTTTTAAATTCTTGGTTGATTTTCACAACTTTGAATTCCATTGTTTTCTCTACATATTGATCGTAGTCTCTAATAGGTTTCACATCAATTTGAGAACCTGGTAAGAATGCTTCAATTCCGAAAACATCTACAATCATACCACCACGAGTTCTACATTTAACGAAACCGTTAACTACTTCACCTGTTTCATGTGCATTGTTTACACGATCCCAAGCTTTAATAACTCTTGCTTTTTTGTGTGACAATACCAATTGACCAGTATTATCTTCTCTTTTATCAACTAAAACTTCTACAACATCTCCAACTGCTAGGTTAGGATTGTAACGAAATTCGTTTAAAGAAATAACACCTTCTGATTTAGAATTGATATCAATAATTGCTTCACGATCCGTTTTTCTAACTACCGTACCATCAATTACTTCACGCTCATTAACCATTCCTAAAGTACCTTCTAAGGCAGCTTCAAATGATTTAATGTTTTCTTCGTCAACTGCTTCAATACCTTCTTCGTATTTATGCCAGTCAAAGCCTTCTAAAAATTCTTCAGGAGTAAGTTTTACTTCTTCTACAACCTCTTCTACTTCTGCAACTTCTTCTACTTTTGCAGCTTCAACTACAGCTTCTTCTGCTTTAGGAGCTTCAACTGCAACTTCTTCTACTTTTGCAGCTTCAACTACAGCTTCTTCTGCTTTAGGAGCTTCAACTACAGCTTCTTCTGCTTTAGGAGCCTCAACTACAACTTCCTCTGCTTTTGGAACTTCAACAACTTCTGGAGCCGTTTCAGTTACTTTTTCGGCAGTTGCCTTCGTTTTTTTTACTTTAGGAGCTTCTACTTGCTCTTCTGTTTTTTTTGTTTCTTCAGACATATTTGCTGATGATTAAAATTTGTATCTTATTGTTATTCAGATTTTTAAACGATTCTAACGCTAAGAGATTATTTATATAATTTTTCAAAATATTCCTTTCTAAATCTGTTCTCGTAAAAAGGAGTGCAAATTTACTTATTTATTTTGAATCTAACAAAAAGAAAATGAAAGAGTTGTATAAGAAATAGGTAGTTGACATTCGATAAC
>JADWMI010000170.1 GCA_015767395.1 Bacteroidota bacterium
TTTTAGCAGATTTAGGAGTGTCATCGCATCAGTTTGATGTGGCGGACAGGGGTTTTTCAACTCGTTTTGATGCAGAATTGGATATGAGAATGAATCAGTCTGGTGAATTGTCTGCTTTTGAAGTTGTTAACAATTATGATGAAGAGCAATTGAGTAATGTGCTGTTTCAATATGGTGAATTGAGGAATGCAAAATCAATTGCAAAAAAGATTGTAGATACGCGTTCAGAAAAATCAATTAAAACCAGTTTTGAATTAAAAGAAGTGTTAAGTCAGTTTGTTCCAAAGGCAAAAGAACATAAAGTATTGGCTCAAATTTTTCAGGGAATACGCATTGAAGTAAATCAAGAGATAGCGGTTTTAAAAGAATTTTTAATTCAAATTCCTGAAATTTTAAATGAAGATGGCAGATTGAGTGTCATCTCATACCATTCTTTAGAGGATAGGTTGGTGAAGCGTTTCATTAGAGATGGAATGTTTGAAGGTCAGCCTGAAAAGGACTTTTATGGAAATATTACAGTCCCAATGAAAAAAGTTGGAAAATTAATGATTCCAACTTCGAAAGAGATTAAGGAAAATAATAGGGCAAGAAGCGCAAAACTAAGAATTGCAACAATAGCTTAAATGTCTAAAATAAAAGATAATATATACAATATACTAAAAGGTAAATTTTTAGTAAGTGATGACTCTTTAAAAAATTGGGGCCTTATCTCGTTTATTGTTTTGTTAATGTTGTTTATGATTGCAAGTGCACATAGTTCAGATAAAAAAGTAATGGAAATTGCAAAGCTAAATAAGGAAGTAAAAGAGTTAAGAGCCCAATTCCTTGATTTACGATCTATTTCAATGAAAGTTAAATTAGAATCAACTATAAGAAAAAAAGTACAAACCCTGGGGTTGAAACCAAGTGAAACCCCTCCTGTAGTAATTAAAGTAACCTCAAAAAGCATAAAATAAAATTGGCTGTAACCAAAAATAAAATATTACTTAAATTAAACATCGTTTTTCTGTTTGTTGTTATCTTTTTGATAGTGATAATGGTTAAATTGGTTACAATTCAATTTGTTGATGGTGAGAAGTATAGAGGTATATCAGAACAACTTACCATAAAACACGATACTATTTATGCTAATAAGGGAAGTGTTTTTTCAGCAGATGGTAGTTTGTTGGCTACGTCTATGTCTCAATATGAGATTAGAATGGATGTAATGACTGTAAATGCGGAGGTGTTTGAGAAAAATGTAAAGAGTCTTTCTGTTGAGCTTTCTAAAATGTTCGGACGATCTACATCATATTGGGAAACCAAAATTAGAAAAGGGCGTAGTCAAAAAAACAGGTATTTGTTTATTGCTAGAAAGTTAGGTTACAACGACTATATAAAAGTAAAGAAATTTCCAATTTTTAAATTAGGCGTATATAAGGGTGGATTTATCGCTGAGCAAACTACGGTTAGAGCGCATCCACTTGGTAAAGTAGCGGAAAGAACAGTTGGATATGATGATTATAGAGGAGCACCTGGAATAGAAGGGGCTTACCGATCGTATTTAAAAGGTGTAAATGGTTTGCGATTGAAACAAAAAATTGCAAAAGGGCAATGGAAACCTATTAGCGATAATAATGAAAAAGAACCCATAAACGGAAAAGATATTGTTACTACTATTGATGTGAATATTCAAGACATCGCACATCATTCCTTACTAAGGCAGTTAGAGTATTACAAGGCAGAACATGGTTGTGTGGTTGTGATGGAAACGGAAACGGGAGAAGTTAAAGCGATCTCAAATTTAGGAAGGGGACGAAATGGTAAGTACTACGAAAAAAGAAATTATGCAGTTTACGAATCACATGAGCCAGGGTCTGCTTTTAAAGTAATGGCAATGGTCGTTGCTTTGGAATCTGGAAAAATAGATACAAGTACGGTTGTGGATACTGGTACTGGAAGATACAGGATGCATGGGCGGTATATAAATGATTCAAAAAGAGGTGGTTATGGTGAAATTTCTGCGGCAAGATCCTTAGAGGTTTCCTCAAATATCGCTTTGGCTAGGTTGATTGAAGAAAATTTCACAGAAGACCCAGATGAATTCATCAATGCCTTGTATAAAATGAATTTGAATCAGAAATTAGGTTTAGCTATCAAAGGTGAAGGTGAACCAATTATTCCAGATTCTAAGCACAAACTATGGAGTAAAAATGCCTTACCATCGATTGCTTATGGGTATAATTTAACGTTGACACCTCTGCAAACATTGACTTTTTACAATGCCATTGCTAATAATGGTGAAATGGTAAAGCCAAGATTTGTAAAAGAAATCAGGTCTTATGATAAGCATGTAGAGTCTTTTGAAAAAGAAGTGATTAATCCAAGAATTTGCTCTCAAAAGACAATTAATGAGGTTCGAGATATTTTAAAAAATGTGGTGGTTCGTGGAACTGGACAGCGTTTATATGATGAGAATTTCTCCATGGCAGGGAAAACAGGTACAGCAAGAACCGAGTATGGAAATTATGCCGAATGGGTGAAGGATAGGAAATATATTTCGTCTTTTACAGGTTATTTTCCTGCTGACAATCCAAAATACTCATGCATAGTTGTAATCCATAAACCAGATAAAACAGTTGGGTATTATGGTGCTGATGTTTCAGGTCCTGTTTTTAAAGATGTTGCCCAAAAAATTTACACTTCGAATCATATTATAAATTCAATTGAAAATAAAACGCCTGAATTTACAAGTGTTCAAAAAAATTACGACGCTTACAATACGTTGTCTGATAAAGAATTTATTTCAATCCCGAATGTAAAAGGAATGGCGGCTATGGACGCCATTTCTTTACTTGAAAACTTAGGGTTAAAGGTGGAAATTGAAGGTGATGGTAAAGTTGCTGAACAATCTATAAAACAAGGTGAAAAATTAGAAAGAGGATTAACCATAATAATAAAATTAGTTTAATTGAAAATACTTAAAGACATATTGTATAAAGTTGCTATTACTGCCGTTCATGGTAATACAGATAAGCCAATATGTGCTATTGAGTTTGATTCCAGAAAAGTAAAACCAAACAATATATTTGTTGCTCAAAAAGGGTTGGCTTTTGATGGTCATCAATTTATTGATAAAGCTATCGAATTGGGAGTTGCTGCTATTGTCTGTGAAGAAGTGCCAGTAAATTTAGTTGCGGATATAACGTACGTACAAGTTGAGGATGCAAATATAGCTTTGGCTATTATGGCCTCCAATTTTTATGACAATCCTTCTTCAAAATTGAAATTAATTGGAGTAACCGGTACAAATGGTAAAACGACCATTGCTTCGTTATTGTATAATTTATTTCAAAAGGCAGGTTATAAATCTGGATTGATATCTACCGTAAATATTATGGTTGATGCCAAGCTATATGAAACTACACATACAACACCAAATTCAGTTTTAATTAACCATTATTTAAATGAAATGGTTGAAACTGGTGTGGATTTCTGTTTTATGGAGGTGAGTTCACATGGTATCCATCAAAAAAGAACTGAAGGATTGCATTTTACAGGTGGTGTTTTTACCAATTTAACGCACGATCATTTAGATTATCATAAAACTTTTAAAGAATATAGAGATGTAAAGAAATCATTTTTTGATTCATTGCCAAAAACAGCATTTGCTTTGGTAAATATTGATGATAAAAATGGATTGGTAATGCTTCAAAATACAAAAGCCAAAAAGTATTCTTATGCCTTAAAAACAATGGCTGATTTTAAAGTCAAAATCCTAGAAAATCAATTTTCAGGTTTGTTGTTAAACATCAATGGAAGCGAAGTTTGGGCAAAATTAATAGGAAGCTTTAATGCTTATAATTTGGCTGCAGTTTATGGAGTAGGCAATTTATTGGGTGTTGAAAGTACAGAATCACTGACTTTAATTAGTGAATTGGAAAATGTAAGTGGCAGATTTCAACATTTTATTTCAAAGGAAGGTGTAACAGCGGTCATAGATTATGCACATACACCAGATGCTTTAAAAAATGTATTGGAAACAATTAACGATATAAGAACAGGTAGCGAACAAATTATTACCGTTGTGGGATGCGGAGGAAACCGAGATAAAGCTAAACGCCCTATTATGGGGCGTATAGCATCTCAGTTGAGTTCTCAGGTTATTTTCACATCTGATAACCCAAGAAATGAAGATCCCCAAACAATTTTAAATGAAGTTGAAGCAGGAGTTGAGCCTCAAAATTTTAAAAAAACATTGTCAGTTTTAGATAGAGAGCAGGCGATTAAAACAGCAACCAAACTCGCTAAAACAGGAGATATTATATTAATTGCAGGAAAAGGTCACGAGACCTATCAGGAAATAAAAGGTAAGCGTTCACATTTTGACGATTACGAGAAAATTAGCCAACTATTATAACCCCTTAGTACGAAATGTTATATTATTTATTTGATTATTTAGAAGCCCATTACAATTTTCCAGGAGCAAACTTGTTTCAGTATATTTCATTTCGTTCTGCAATGGCCTTTATTTTGTCATTGGGGATTTCAACTATTTATGGAAAACAAATCATCCGTTATTTGCAACGTATGCAAGTTGGAGAATCTGTACGTGATTTAGGTTTAGACGGGCAGATTGAAAAAGCTGGTACGCCTACAATGGGTGGAGTTATTATAATTTTAGCAACCATTATACCTGTGCTATTATTTTCTCAGGTAGATAATATATATATCATAATTCTTTTAGTAACAACCCTGTGGATGGGAACTATTGGTTTTGTAGATGATTATATCAAAGTTTTTAAAAAGGACAAAGAAGGGTTAAAAGGAAGATTTAAAATTCTAGGCCAGGTTACATTGGGGATTTTTGTTGGAGCGATGCTTTATTTTCATCCAGCTGTAACTATGAAGGAGAAGTTACCCCAAGGAGTTGAAGTTTTTTCTGAAAATGGAAAACAATTACTTTTTGCAGAAGCAGAAAAATCGACTAAAACAACCATACCTTTTTTGAAAGATAACGAGTTAGACTATGCTGCGGCATTGGATTTATTTGGAGATGGACTATCGGACTATGCTTGGATAATTTTTATTCCTATTGTAATATTTATTATTACTGCCGTATCAAATGGTGCAAATTTAACGGATGGCATTGATGGTTTGGCGGCAGGTTCATCGGCTATTATAGTACTCACGCTCGGCGTTTTTGCTTGGGTGTCGGGGAACATAATTTTTGCGGATTACTTAGATGTGATGTACATACCAAATTCGGGTGAAATGACCATTTTTATCTCTGCTTTTGTAGGTGCGTTGATTGGTTTTTTATGGTACAATACATATCCTGCTCAGGTTTTTATGGGAGATACGGGAAGTTTAACAATTGGAGGAATTATAGCTGTGTTGGCAATTGCTGTAAGAAAGGAATTGTTAATTCCAATTTTAGCAGGAATCTTTTTAATTGAAAATTTATCAGTGATTTTACAGGTCGGTTATTTCAAATACACAAAGAAAAAATTTGGTGAAGGAAGACGAATATTTAAAATGTCACCATTACATCATCACTTCCAAAAATCAGGGTATCATGAGAGTAA
>JADWMI010000171.1 GCA_015767395.1 Bacteroidota bacterium
CGCTTTGAACTCGTACATATAAAATTTGCAAGAATGGAGTTTCATTTACATAACTTTCCTGAGGAAGAATTTCATTTTCTTTTAGTTGGGCATCCGTCAAATTTCTAAAATAATGAACACTTAAATTTTGACCAGTTGGAAACTGATTCATTATATCTGCTGAAGCCTGTGAAAGATCAAAAGTTGCTTTACCGTCAATAACGCCATCCTCATCACAATTTTCTAATTCAAACATATATCCAACAGGGAAGCGAGTTGTTGAAACGTCTAAACTAATCGTTGAAACTCTATGACAACCGTTTAAATTCTGGACACGTGCAAAAACTTCATCATTAATAGCATCTTGATTGTTAAAAGGTGAAGGGTTTAAAGGTGTGGTTGTTCCGTTATCAGCTTCATTAAAAGTTAAAAAATAACTAATAGTATCCGTTGAATCATTAGAAATAAAAGGATTGGCCTCTGTTAAATTAAAATCGGTATTACCATCAGGAGTGCCATCTTCATCACAATTTTTTAAAGTAATTGGAGATGCTATTATTGGCAATGAATTTACTTGAATTTCAAAGGAGGTATCTGTCTTACATGAATTATCCAAATTATTAGCTATTCTTACATAAATAAGTTGTCCGTTTACATCTGTATTTTCAAAGTTTGTTGGCCTGATAATTTCGCTAGTTAGGCTATAGGTGTTGTCTAAAAAATAGCCGAACGTAAAATCTGTTTCATTTTTCCCATTTATTAAAACGGAATTATTTTTAGTTAAATCAAATTCAGTAAAACCATCAGTATCACTGCCGCTTAGAGTAGTGTCACACTCTTCAATTATTGGAATATCTGCAGGAAGCAGTGGAACAATTGTTTCATATACTGTAGCAGTAATATCAGTTCTTGTCAGACTCTCACATCCGTTTAAGGTTTGAGAGGCATAATATGAGGTGTTATTTACCAATACTTCAGTAGTACTCAATGGAGTTCCACCAGTAGAAGTTGAGTACCATAAAATGGCTGTTCCAGAAATTGTTAAATCGGCTAAAGTAGCATTTTCAATGTCACAAAAAGTTTGTGGAGAAGTTGCAGTTGGCGGATTGGTATATTGCACATTTAAGAATACAGGAGTTCTGGTTAAAGTTGTACAATTATTTTCGGTAGCATCAACATAATAAATAGTATTTGCAGTGATCGATGGCGTAGTAAAACTAGTTCCAGTTCCTAAAGATGTTCCTCCAGTTAAAGATGCATACCAATTGATAACTCCTGCGGTAGCTGTTGCCGTTAAAGTAGTTACTCCTGTGCCACAAATGGTGGTTGGTGGTGAAACATTGGTTATAGTTGGAATGGTATCTACAACAACATCAATTTTAGTTCTTGCACCTGTTTCACAGATACCGTCTGATGATGCCAAAGCATAATAGCTTGTGTTTGTTGAAATTGGAGAAGGGATTATATAAGTATCTCCACCCCCTAAATTATTTCCTCCGGTTAAAGCATCAAACCACATGACAAAACCTGTATTTGAAGTTGCAGATAGCGTTGTTGTACCAGAACCACAAATAGGTGCTGGTGGGGTAGTAGGTGTAATTTTAGGAATGTAAATTTCACTAGATGCCGAAATGTTTAAAATTGGATTACCTGGCATCCCACCATATTCAACTATGTAACCTTTAATGTCATTATTGAAATTTGGATAGTCATTCCATTTCCCATCGTCATATACATGTGCAAAGTTTTCTTGTCCAGGAATATTAGCACCATCTGGCCAGTCATTTGGTTCGTTACCAGCCCAATTTGTATAGGTGTAATCTGCTCCATTACTATTTCCATCCCATAGTCCAAACCAAAAGGTACTTCCTGCTTCTGGACCTGTTACCCATTTCCAAGTGCCTTCAGTTTCATCATCACTTCCACCTATCCAACCTTGTCCATTAGCTTGTTCACCGCAAATTTGAGCTTCTTCAGCGTAAATAATAGTTGCAAGGTAAGGATCTAATACTCCATAATAAGGTGGTAATGCGGCAGCAGCATCTCTAGCTGCTATCCAAGTTATACCAGGAGCAGAAATATATTCATAATAATGTTGAGTTTTAGGAAGGTAATTTTTTTCATCAATCGTTATTGAAAAGGTTTTATCATTTGATGGGTTCGCTGCGTTACTTCTAAAAACAACATCTTTAACCGCGGCAATCATTTCGGCATCGTTTGGAGTGCCAGTACCGGTCCATTCCAATTCTAATTTTCCCTCTTGAGAATTAAATGTTTTTGCGTTAATATTTGGATGAATCCCAGTTAATTCTAATTTATCTTGACCATTATTGTAGCCTTCCGAAACTTGAATATAAACAGTATTGATTTCAACATTGTCCGGGTTTGTAATATTAAAATCAGTTACAATAGAAATTGAACTTAGCGGACAATAAGCTTGATTTCCAGTTGCAGTTAACTCTGGAGGTGCTTGCGCCAAACTGTTAAATGAAAATAACAGTAAAATTAAAAAGGTTGGAAATATATTTTTTTTGAGAAAAAGCATTACTTGTAATAGTAAAAAATTTAGAAATGTAAAAATAGGGAAATCAATTAAGTTTTCGGTTAATTATTTGACTCATTTACTTTTAAGTAACTGATTTTATGAAAACCTAATTAAAGAAAAAAGAGCACCATTCGGCGCTCTTTTTTCTTTTTCATAATAAATTTACCCATTACTTGCTACCTAACAGTAACAATTCGTTTACAACTACTTCGGTTATATATTTTTTTACACCATCTTTATCCTCATAACTTCTTGAGGTTAATTTTCCTTCAATGGCAACTTCTTTTCCCTTTTCTAAATATTTTTCAACTATTTCAGCTGTTTTGTTCCAGGCAACCAAATTGTGCCATTGGGTATCCGTAATTTTTTCGCCTTGTGCGTTTTTGTAGCTGTCATTTGTTGCGATTGAGAATTTTGCTAATTTTTTTCCTGAGTCTAAAGTGATAATTTCAGGTGCATTTCCTAAGTTTCCAATTAACTGTACTTTGTTTCTTAACGTATTCATAAGATAAGGTTTTAATTAAGTTGAATGTCATTCGTTCGATTCAACAGTGCAAATATTGGAAGCTTTCATAATTTTATTCGGTTAAAATATAATTACTTTCGGATGTAAATGATTGTAGTCGTTTGTAATCGGATAATTTTTTGTATATTTGAAATACTACTAATTAATTAAATACAGATGATACGGGATTATAAGGGTGAAATTTGGGCTCCATATTCCAATGAACTTTGGAGTGAGGAGGACGTATATTTAGTTTCAAATTTTGGAAGAATTCAAAGGAAAAAAATATTTGAAGATGAATGGAAGCTTTCTAAAACATCTTTAATAGGCGGTTATGATTCTTTTTGGATTCGGAAAAAAGGAAAGAAATCATCTTCTTCTTGTTATATACATAGGGTTGTAGCTTTATTGTTTTTAGAGCAAAAAGAAGGAGAAAAATATGTGATTCATTTAGATTTTGATAAGCTAAATAATAAGGCTTTAAATTTAAAATGGGTAAATAAATCTGATATGTTTTTACATCATAAAAAGAACCCAAAAAAAATAGCTAGAAAAGGTCAGGTAACTTCTTCAAAATTAACAGAGGGAAGGGTAAGGTTGATTAAAAAGAAAATATTTGATCCAAATAGAAAAACAAGGATGCGCTTAATTGCCAAACAATTTGGTATTTCAGAAATGCAGTTGTACCGAATTAAATCAGGTGAAAATTGGAGCCATGTAAAAATGGAAGAATAATAATTAATATTTAGTATGAAAAAAAAGTGCTTAGAATGTGAAGAGCCATTAAATGGAAGGGTTGATAAAAAATTCTGTTCAGATTATTGTAGAAATACATACAACAACAAAATTGATAAAGAAAGTAAAAACTTGGTTAGAAATATAAACAACCGACTTCGAAAAAACTACCGATTACTATCAGAACTAAATATTTCAGGAAAAACAAAAGTGACACGTACAAAATTATTAAACGGTAATTTTGATTTTAATTTTTTCACCTCGATTTACACTACCAAAACCGGAAATACATATTATTATATTTATAACCAAGGCTATTTAAGTCTTGAAAACGATTATTATTTATTGATAAAAAAAGAATAAATAAGTGTTGTTAAAATGTATTTTGAACTTCTGCAGCTTCCAGCATTAAAAAGTGTAAATCTGTGTTTTTTATAAAAGGTTTTAACAAGTCACTCCCAGGCCCAAACATAGCCAGTTCAACGTAATCAGAAGAATGTTTCATACTAATCCATCCTACTGAATTATGTTGTTTTTGAATATCAGCCATTACTTTAAACGGTAAATGGCGTGCATTGTATAATCCGTCTTCAGATTTAATATCCGTATAATAGCTTAAAATTAGTTTTGCTTCCTCATCTGTTACACCAAAATTATTGGCATATTCTATACGTTCTTTAATTTGAGAAATAGAAGTTTCTTTTCCAAATCCATTTAAAATCCATTCATTTGAATGTTTGTATTTTTGAATTGAATCAAAATTGTCATTTGCTTTGCTTCCCGATATAACCCCTGGGTTGGAATTTCCGTGATCAGTGGTAATAATAACCAACGTATCATTGTCTTGTTCAGCAAAATCTATAGCAACTTTTATAGCTTCATCATGAGCCGTTTGATCGTAAATTAATCCAGAAATATCATTTCCATGAGCAGCCCAATCTACCTTACCTGCTTCAACCTGTAAAACAAAACCTTCTGGATGACCTTTCATTCGATCTATCGCTTTTTGAGTCATTTCAGCTAGTGTAGGGGTGTTTTCGGTAATTTCTTTGCTGTTATTTCTGTCGATGGTATATGGGAGTCCGCTGTTTGCAAAAACGCCTAAAATAGGTCTGTTTGGATCAGCAGTTAACATTTCGTTTCTGTTTTTTACAACTTGATATCCTGAAGCTTCAAATTCTTCGTACATATTGCGTTTGTCTTTTCTTTTTTCAGAAGAAAAATAATCGTTTCCACCACCCATCATGATATCAAATTCTAGCTCTAAATATTTTTCAGCAATACCTTCCTGATCATTTCTAGATTTACTGTTCACGCAAAATCCAGCAGGAGTAGCATGTGTAATTGGAACCGTGGTAACGCATCCAGCCATTTTACCAGCTTTTTTAAACTTTTGCCAAATAGGTAAATGGTTTTCACCTGTTGGACTCATATTTACAGCACCGTTGTTAATTCTAACGCCTCCACCCCAAGATGAACTAGCGGCTGCAGAATCTGTGACAATGGAATTTGCCGAAGCCATATCCATTAAGGCTCGGTTTATTTTATTTTCTTTATATAATTGTAGCCAATTACTTCCAATACCTGTTTTTCTTGAAAGGTATAAGTCCGCCATATTAAGTGTGCCAGTACTCATTCCATCACTCACAATCACAATAATATTTTTCGCTTTTTTATTTTTTTTAAGCGTATCAAAATCCAATTGTTTGGCACCTAAATCAAAAGGATTTAATAAAGAAGTTCCAAGTGCAA
>JADWMI010000172.1:0-1747 GCA_015767395.1 Bacteroidota bacterium
TAAGGCGGATTGTCAAGCATACCCAACGCATTGGTATAAGAATTTAATAAGGTCATTAGTTTTTCTGCAGCCGGCAACAATTCTTTAACGGTTATATAATCACCAGAATACAACAGATAATTATACAAACTTCTAACCCATAAACAGTTAGAATCTAAGATGGTCATATAATCATCGCCAGTAAGTGGCGCATAAGCAGGCATCATTCCATTGGCTTCTTGTTCCTGCGCAACTTGTATTAAATAACGTCTTTGCAAAGCGGTGTCACCAAAAGTGAAATAATTCCCCAAAGCAGCGTAATAACCCGTTTGGGCATATTGGCGACGTTCTCGGTAATTGTCGGTAAAAGCATCGGTGGTACAGACGTCAATGGTTTTTACAGAAGCATTCCATAAACCTTCTACCCAAGGGGCTT
The DNA here is from genome assembly GCA_015767395.1 of Bacteroidota bacterium. Next base: position 416 of record JADWMI010000172.1, read on the forward strand.
CTGGAGTGGAGATGCTTCCTTTCAATTCGAAAGGATACTTTAATTGATGCATTCCTATGGAATGAATTTTAACAGCTTCTTTATTTCCTTTAATGGCAATTGCCAAATAGCGTGTTGGTTTAAAATACATAGACTGCCATTGGTCTATATTTCCCGACAGTTTTAATTGGTCGTGATAATTAGAAGCGACAATTTTATGTGTAAATGTTGAATCAATACTAAAAGGAGCTTGTAATACTTGTATTTCAGTATTTTTACTACCTTCAATAGTTAACTTAGGCATTCCATTAATGACCTTTCCAAAATCAAATAATAAAAACCAGGTTTCATTTTCTTTGGAAGGAATGAGTGTTAAAGGCTCGTTATTTTTAAGGTGTTTTTTAAAGCTTTTTGAAATCTCTTTTTGAACTTCACTTGTTAATTTTACGGAAGCATTTTTATTATTGAAATTTTGAAGTTTTTTGGCTTCAATCAACGTTGTAGCTTTTACAAAAGTTTCTTTTAAATAAGGAATATCTCTTGGAACTAAAGAAGTCCAAGGAGTGGTTATTGTAGTTGCTTTTTCAGTCTTTTTAGGTGCTGGCCATCCCGAATTTCTTAATAAAGGTTTTGCTTGCAACCATTTGGAATCATCAAAGTCAATGTTTTCAAAACCGACTGTTTTTTTATTGAAATCAATGTTGTCATTCACTACCAATTGAAACCGATTCATTGCAGGGGAATTATTGTCCCAAGATACATCTGGACTTACTTTCCAGTTGCTGTCACTTATAATTGTTTGGTTTTCTATATCCAATTGAACCAACAAACCGGCTCTTCCTTTCAAATGATAAGAAGTTGTTCCTTGTTGATAATGCACACGAACAGCAATGGTGTTTTTTCCATTTTTCAATACCGATGAAATATCTAAAATATCAAAAGATTGATGATGCGGTGCACTACGTGCCGGACCTTGACAAACGCCCTTTCCGTTTACATACAATTCATATTTTGAAGAAGCCGAAATACGCAGTATAGCTTCTTTTGAAAGTTCTTTTAAATCAAAGGAGCGACGCGCTAACATAACATCCGATTCGATATTATCTGGCATCCAAATCCATTGCGCTTCCCATTTTTCTAGAGCAATCTTTTCAGCAGTATTTTGCGTCCAAATTCCTTTTATACCATGTTGTAATGTTGAGACTTGTTGTGCAAAAACGCAATAGTGGAAACCAAGCGTAAAAATCACGATTAGTTTCCAAGCTTTATTTAGTTTAGTTTGTATCATTGTTTTGATGCAAATTCAATCATATTGTATAATAATTTTTCAGCTACTGGATCTTTATCTAAAAA
>JADWMI010000172.1:1847-3421 GCA_015767395.1 Bacteroidota bacterium
AAGGTTCTTAGTTGTTCAACTTTTTCTTTGTAATTCTTGTCATTTTTAGTTGTTTTTCCAACTAGTACAGGCATACTCTTGTCTAAACCTGTACTGAACGGAACAAATTCAATGTTTTTACTTTTTAAGAAATTAGACAATGAATTGTCGAAATCTAAAACTGCAATTTTAGCGGTTGGCGTTTCCAATTGTTTTGTTGCAAATACATCAAAAGATTGGTAATTGGTTGCAATTATTTTTCCTGCCTTGTTTCTAACTTCAACTTTAACCGTATAATTTCCATCATAATTTTCAGTATTTAATTTGGTAGTAAATATTGTTGAAATGCCATTTGCAAATTCTTTATTGAATTGCTCAATAAATACTTCTTTACCTTTTTCTGAAATTATTTTTACGGATACACTAACATTCTCAGAAGCCAACTCACTTACACCGTGAACTTCTATATTAGCACCTTTTTCAGCATACACATTTCTTGGTAAAATACGTATGGGTGTAATTTGTTCTTGATTGGCTTCTTTGGTCATATCATACACCAATGTTTTGGGATTTCTCCATAAATCAAGCAATCCAGCACCCAACACCCAGTCTCCGCCAACCAACGCGTGAATACAATATCCTTTTACCGTTGGATTTAGTCTTGTTGCCTCAATCATACGCTTGTTGGCAATACCGTGCATTTTTTGTTGCTCCAAATAAAAATCGGTAACATCAGGGTAAATTTTGTCGAAACCTATCTTTTTTAAAGCTGCTTTATAACCTGCATCTAACTCCTTATGATAAATTGTTGGTGCTACAATCGGGTTTCCTTTTGAAGCAAAATCTTTATTGTTTGAAGTTAAATTAGGTGTACTTCCATACCCCAGTTCAGAAATATAAGTCATCATTCCAGGAACCACATTTTTCCCATAACTTTTTACACCGGCTAAACCAAGTTTTTTCTTGTCCTCATTGGTTTTTGCAGTTGCCAAATAGCCGTTGAATTCTGCTGCATCTACTTGTGATCCACTATAATGATGAATGTCGTTGAATTTTTTAGGCGTGCGTTCAAAAGGCAAGTAAATATTGGCACCTTCACCCCAACCACCTGATTCGTCTAAAATCATACGTGTTGGATCTAATTCGCGTGCCAATACCGACATGGAATTTAGCATTTGTGCTAAAATTGGACGGTTAATTTCGTTAAATAATTCCCACTGAACAATACAAGTTCTGTTTCTGTTTGTTAGTATTGTTTTGCGCAATTCGTTTTCAACAACAAAAGACAAGCGAGGTGTAGAAATGGGTCTGTACATACATTCAACTACCAAACTACCTACGGTTAAAACACCCATTTCATCGCATAAATCTAGCCACATTTGTGGTGCTGGCTTGCGCCAAGGGCGAATCATATTAAAACCAGCTTCTTTCGCTAGTTTAATTTCTTTGATTGCCATTTCACGACTGTCAGGATATGCCAAACCTACCGGATATAAACCTTCAAAAAATGCTGCTTTTAAATAGATAGGTGATCCATTCATATAAAATTCATCATCTACCACTGTAAATTCACGCATTCCAAATTTTGTACTCCA
>JADWMI010000172.1:3521-5487 GCA_015767395.1 Bacteroidota bacterium
AGGAGATTTGTAACCCAACTATTAGGATTGTTAAAACAAGTTTTATGTTGTTTAAATAGTATGTTGTTGGTTTAATGAACTTCATTTTTGATTTTTTTGTAAAATAATTTTATAACAATACAAATATTGTAAATAAATAAAGATTGGTTTGGTCATTAACTACCTCTTTTTAATCAGAAATTAACTTATAACGAGGAAGATAATTTTTGAGAGAGAATGGGTAATTATGAGATAAATTTAAGTAAATTGATTGTTTAAATTTACTTTTTTATAAATGAAATTTAAGGTTTGCTAAAACCATTAATAATTATTAAAGCAGTTTGTTTAATTTTGAGCCCAATAAAAATACACAATATGAAATTTAAATATTTTTTAACAACATCATTACTAGTTATAACCTCAGTTTTTACTTCTTGTTCACAGGAAAAAAAGGATACTAAAGAAAGTATAAAACCTAACATTTTATTTGTTTTGGCTGAAGATATAAGCATTGACCTTGAATGTTATGGAATGCAAGCTGTTAAAACACCTGTGTTGAATGAACTAGCAGCATCAGGTGTTCAATTTATGAATGCTTATGGAAACAATTCTATTTGTTCTCCAAGTAGGTCTAATATGATGGTTGGTGTACATCAAAATATTACAAACTCTCAGCATCACAGGTCAAACAGGGACATTCCTTTAGCAGCACCATATAAACCAATTACTTCTTATTTAAGAGATGCGGGGTATACTTGTGTTCTAGGAAATAAGCTTGTAAGAGCTAATGGAAAAAAAATAGATGTTAATTTTAAGCACAATGCCATTGGTGAATGGAATGGAGAAACATCTTTTGGGTTGTTTGACAAACAAGGTGAACTTAATAAAGAAGATCAACCATTTTTCTCACAAGTTACCCTACACACAACACATAGAGGTGGCTGGTGGAACAGTGTTAGAGAGCAATCAACTCACAAAGTAAATCCAAATGAAGTGGTGTTACCACCACATTATGCTGATACACCAGAAATTCGTGAAGATTGGGCTAAATATTTAGACCAGATGGAATATATGGATAATGAAATGGGATTGTTATTGGCTGATTTGGAAGCGAAAGGAATGAAAGAAAATACCATTGTTATTTTTATTGGTGATAATGGAAGATGTAATGTGAGAGGAAAAGGATATTTGTACGAACCAGGATTGCATTTACCATTAATTGTAAACTGGCCAGCTGGATTAACAGGAGGGCAAAAAGATACGCGTTTGGTTGCCTCCGTAGATGTTGCCGCAACCATATTAGATGTTGCAGGGATTGAATTACCTGAATATATGACGGCAAGATCAATAATAAAAGAAGACAAAGCGCCTAGAGAGTATATTTATTCCGCAAGAGATTTATGGGATGAAATATTAGAGCAATCAAGAGCCATTACTACACATGAGTTTAGATATATTAAAAACAATATCACCGATCAGGCTTATGATGCACATCAAGCTTATTTAGAGTTTTATAGGCCTGCAGTGCATATTATGAGAGGCTTAAATGAAAAAGATGAGTTATCTGATTTACAAGCCAAATTTTTTGCAGCTTCAAAAGAAACGGAAGAATTGTATGATATTATCAACGACCCTTTTGAAACAAATAATTTAATTAACAATCCTGATTATAAAGAAACCGCAGATAAAATGCGAGGCCATTACAATGACTGGAATGCCAAAAATCATGATTTTGGCTTGGATCCAATAAATTGGGAAAATTGCCCTCCTCCAAAAGCAGGTGCAATTGTAGCTTGGATAAAAGAAAACAAGCCTGAAGTAATTGAAAAAATGAAAAAAGGAATTGAACCTAATTACGGGAAACTTTCTAAGGAATATATGAAGTTTATAAAACAAGAATAAAATTAATATTTGTGTAAACAAAAATTCTGATTTAGCAAAGCTTAACAGGTTTTTTTGCTTGTACAGTAAAATGATGGGGGCATAA
>JADWMI010000041.1:0-6853 GCA_015767395.1 Bacteroidota bacterium
GCTTCAATATACATATTGCATAAATCTGTAATATGAATCCAAGGAACATATTGGTTTCCGCTTCCCAACACAGAACCAAGGCCAAGTTTAATTGGTTTACTAATTTTATCTAAAGCGCCACCGTTTTTTGAGAGTACGACCCCAGTTCTAAAAATAACAGTTCTAATATTTATGGCATCGAATTTCATCGATTCTTTTTCCCATAATTTACAAATGGTTGCTAAAAAATCTGTACCAACAGCATCATTTTCAGTAAATATTTTTTCTGAAGTTATGGCGCCATAATACCCAATACCAGAAGCAGCAATAAAACCTTTTAATTGGGGGTTTAATTCTTTTACTTTTTGAAGAAGTAGTTTTGTTGATTTTATGCGACTATTAATTAATTCTCGTTTTCGAGTCTTTGTCCATCTGCTATCTGCAATACCGGCACCGGCAAGATGAATTATAAAATCGGCTTCTTCAATAGCCTTAGGTTCAATATAGTCATCATTAATATTCCAATAATAAGTGTTGGGTGCATCAGCATTAGACCTGCTTAGAATAAAGATATTGTATCCTTTTTTTCTTAAAAGAAGGCATAACTGTTTCCCAATTAAACCAGTTCCGCCAGTTACTAAAATATTTATCATTTAAAATCGATTATTTTACAGTGTAATTTACTGTAAAATAATCGATTTTAAAAACGTAGACAATTAATTATTACTAAAGCAGCATTTGTGAGCTCACTTCATATTGATGAATATTTTGCATGCCTTTATTAATAGCTTCTTCGTTTAATGGAATTAAATGGTGGTAACGTTCAGATATCGATTTTTTTAAACCTTCAATCACATTTTCCAATGCTACTACAGGTTTAATTTTTAAATAAGCGCCTAAAACCACCATATTAAATATCTTTTTATTTCCCATTTCTGCAGCGAGTTTTGTGGCTTCAATTTGGTAAATATTGATATCTGTTCTAGTTGGGTGTTCATGAATTCCATTGGGTTCATACAATAAAACACCTCCAGGTTTAATACTAGATTCAAACTTGTCCATAGATTGCTGATTTAATATAATAGCGGTGTCAAACAAATGTAAATAAGGAGAGCTAATACGATCGTCGCTTAAAATTACAGTTACATTGGCTGTACCGCCACGCATTTCTGGCCCATAAGAAGGCATCCAGCTTACTTCTTTATTTTGCATAATACCCGAATAGGCTAATATTTTCCCCATTGAAAGTACTCCTTGACCACCAAAACCTGCTATAATAATCTCTTCTGTCATGTTTGCTATTTTAATTTTCCATCAACTTTAATATCTCCTAAAGGAAAGTAAGGAAACATATTTTCTTCCATCCAAATATTGGATTCATTTGGAGTCATTTTCCATCCTGAATTACAGTTTGAAACAATTTCAATAAATGACAATCCTTTTTTTAATCGTGTATTTTCAAAAGCTTTTTTAATGGCTTTTTTTGCTTTTCGAGCGTGTTTATGGGTATGAACCGCATGCCGAGTAGCATAATAAACACCAGGTAGGTTTGCAACCAATTCAGTCATCTTAATAGGCGATCCCATAGATTCAATTTCTCGGCCATAAGGTGAAGTTGATGAACGCATACCTTCTAAAGTAGTTGGTGCCATTTGTCCACCTGTCATTCCGTAAATACCATTGTTTACAAAAATAATCACAATATTTTCTCCTCTGTTGCAGGTGTGGATAGTTTCTGCTGTTCCAATAGCAGCTAAATCACCATCTCCCTGATAGGTAAACACATATTTATCTGGCCAACATCTTGCAATTGCTGTTGCTACAGCAGGTGCACGTCCGTGAGCGGCTTGGGTAATGTCAATATTCATAAAATCATAAGCCAATACAGAACAGCCAACAGGGGCTACTCCAATCGTATCTTCAACAATTCCCATTTCGTCAATTACTTCCATGGTTAAATTGTGAGCAGTACCATGACCGCAACCTGGACAATACGACAAAGGCGTGTCTGTCATTAACTGTGTTTTGCAAAACACTTTATTTTCAGGTTTTATAATGTCTATTGTTTCCATTATTTTATAATTTTTTGTTCCAAAGCTTCTAATACTTCTTCAGGTGTATGAATAATTCCACCTGTTCTTCCAAAATGTTCAACAGGTACTTTAAATTGAGCAGAAAGTTGTACATCTTCTACCATTTGACCTGCATTTAATTCAACACTTAAAATTCCTTTAACTTGATCCGTTAATTTTAGAATTTGTTCTTTAGGGAATGGAAATAAAGTAATAGGTCTTAATAATCCAACTTTTATACCTTTTGCACGTCCAAGTTCTACAGCTTTTTGACTGATACGTGCGCTTGAACCATAAGCGACAATTAAATACTCTGCATCATCACAGTTTATTTTCTCGTATCGTAAATCTTCTTGCTCCATTTGATCATATTTAGCCATTAATCTACGAACTCTGGCTTCCATCTTTTCAGATTGTAAATCTAGTGAAGTAATAATATTATGTTCACGGGTTTTTGGCTTTCCAGTAGTTGCCCAATCACCGTATTTTTCAATAAGTTCTTCATTGGTCAATCTTTCTTGTTGATCTTTCAAAATAACTTTTTCCATCATTTGACCAATCAAACCATCAGAAAGTATTAAAACGGGTGCTCTGTATTTAAATGCAATATCAAAAGCATCTTCAACAAAATCAGCCATTTCCTGAACTGATGCAGGGGCTAATACATATAATTTATAATCTCCGTGTCCACCTCCTTTTACCGATTGAAAATAATCAGCTTGTGAAGGTTGAATGGTTCCTAATCCTGGACCGCCTCGTACTACATTTACAATAACCGATGGTAATTCAGCACCTGCTAAGTAGGAAATGCCTTCTAATTTTAATGAAATACCAGGGCTTGATGAGGAGGTCAAGACTCTTTTACCAGTGCTTGCTGCTCCATAAACCATATTAATTGCCGCTATTTCACTTTCTGCTTGTAATACCACCATTCCTGTTCTTTGTTCAGGTCGTTCGGTCATTAAATATTCAATAACTTCCGATTGTGGAGTAATAGGGTAGCCAAAATAAGCATCAACACCTGCTCTAATAGCAGCTTCAGCCAATGCTTCATTTCCCTTCATTAATTTTAATTCTGACATTTTAATTTGTTTAATAAATTAAGCTGAAACTTTTACTCGATATACTGAAATTGCTCTGTCTGGACAAATAATACCACAGTTGGTGCAGCCTGTGCACGCTTCTGGGTTTTTCATATAGGCGTAATGATATCCTTTTCGGTTAACATCAGCCGTCATTCCAATAACATCTTCAGGACAAACGGGGATGCATACTTCACAACCCTTACACGTTTCAGTATCAACTACTATTGCTCCTTTAACTTTTGCCATTTTAATAATTTTACAGAAGATAAGTACCTTCTAATTCTATTATTCTCAAAGATATGGTGTATTTATTATAAAAACAATGACATTTGTCAATTTATGATAGTTGTCATATTTTTTTTATTAAAAATTGATGTTTTTGTTGCCTTATGAGTATAAAAAAACACCTACATAAGGTGTTTTTTTTAGTATTTTGGTAATATGCGTAACATTTGCTACTTTAATAAAGTTTTTTATATTTTGAAGGATTTACTTCTCGCATTATATTATAAATAGATTCAAAAATATCTTCGGCATTGGGTTTTGAAAAATAATCACCATCAGTGCCGTATGCTGCTCTATGATCTTTAGCTGTTAAAGTAATTGGCTTGCTATCTAGAAATTCATAAGCGTTTTGTTCTTCAAGAATATGATTTAGTAAATAGGCCGAAGCGCCTCCTGGAACATCTTCGTCAATTACAATAAGTCTATTTGTTTTTTGAATACTTTTTAAAACATCATGGTTTTTATCAAAAGGCATTAAACTTTGGGCGTCAATTATTTCAATGTCAATACCAACTTGTAATAAATCGTTTACAACATCTTCAACAATTTTTAAGGTAGAACCGTATGAAACTACAGTAATATCGTTTCCTTCTTTTATGGTTTCAACAAAACCAATAGGTGTTTTAAATTCCCCAAAATTATTTGGTAATTTTTCTTTAAGACGGTATCCGTTTAGGTTTTCGACAACCAATGCAGGTTCGTCGCATTCTAATAAGGTATTGTAAAAACCTGCAGCCTTGGTCATATTTCTAGGGACTAAAATGTGAATCCCTCTGAGAAAATGAATAATTCCACCCATAGGTGAACCGGAATGCCAAATACCTTCTAACCTGTGCCCTCTGGTTCTAATAATTAAAGGTGCTTTTTGTTTTCCAGCTGTTCGATAATGTAGCGTTGCTAAATCATCACTTAATATTTGTAGAGCATATAAAAGGTAGTCTAAATACTGAATTTCAGCAATAGGGCGTAGACCTCTTAGTGCCATTCCAATACCCTGCCCAACAATTGTTGCTTCTCTTATACCTGTATCGGAAACTCTTAATTTTCCATATTTTTCTTGAAGACCAACCAAACCTTGATTTACATCTCCAATACTACCGGCATCTTCTCCAAAAATAAATAGGTTGTTGTATTTTGAAAATAGGGTATCAAAATTATCTTTAATTATAATTCTGGCATCAACAAGTTCTGCATTTTTATCGTAAGTAGGTAAAACTTCTTTAGCGTATTGCACACTTTTGGAAGATTTACTGTATAAATGAGAACTGAATTTTGGTTGTTCAGAATTAATGAAATTATTAATCCAATTTTGAAGTTGTGTTTTTTCTATAAAATTTTCATCTCTTACATAAACAATTGCTTTCCGTGCAGTAGAAAGTAAGTCTTTTCTAGAAGGTTCCCCAATTAAGTTTAAATCGCTTTTTAATTTGGTAATAAAAGCTTTGTTATTGCTTTTTGACGCTAAGTTTTCAAGTAATAAAATAGTTTTATTTTTTTGATCTCTAATAGGTGTTAAATATGCGCTCCAAGCCTCTCTTCTCGCTTTGCTTACAAGTTTTTTCGCTTCCTTTTCAATTTTTATTAACTCTTCTTCAAGTGCTACAAACTTTAAAGTATTTCCATCTTGGTCTTTTAATTCAAACTCAATAATCCAATCTCTCATTTTGGCAATACAATCGTGTTGTTTTTCCCAAACCAAACGTTCTTTAGACTTGTAACGTTCGTGTGAACCGGAAGTTGAATGCCCTTGAGGTTGGGTCAAATCATTTACATGAATTAGCACAGGAACATGTTCTTCACGCGCTATTTTTGACGCCTTTGCGTAAGTGTCTATTAATTTTGCATAATTCCAGCCATTAACTACAAAAATTTCATACCCTTTTGCCTTTTCGTCACGTTGGAACCCTTTTAAAATTTCGGAAATATTTTCTTTGGTTGTCTGAAATTTGGCAGGAACTGAAATTCCATAATCATCATCCCAAACACTAATAATCATTGGTACTTGTAATACACCACCAGCATTTAGCGTTTCAAAAAACACCCCTTCTGAAGTACTGGCATTTCCAATTGTTCCCCAGGATATTTCATTTCCATTGTTTGAAAATTTTGAATTTTCAAGTTCAGAAATTTCTCTAAAAAGTTTAGAGGCATAGGCAACTCCTAATAGGCGAGGCATTTGACCAGCTGTAGGAGAAATATCACCTGTTGAATTGTATTGTTCTGTTAAGTTTTTAAAATCACCGTTTTCATCTAAGCTATGTGTCATAAAATGACCACCCATTTGTCTACCACCTGACATTGGTTCAGCATCAATACTTGAGTGTGCATACAAACCAGCAAAAAATTGTTGAGGTGTTAACTCGCCAATGGCCATCATAAAGGTTTGATCACGGTAATAACCAGACCTAAAATCACCTTTTTTAAATGCTTTAGCCATCGCTAACTGCGGCACTTCTTTTCCATCTCCAAAAATCCCAAATTTAGCTTTTCCTGTTAAAACTTCTCTACGTCCTAAGATGCTACATTCTCTGCTAATTACAGCGATTTTGTAATCATCTAAAACTTCTTTTCTAAACTGATTAAATGAAAGTTGTTTGTTGTTTGTAGATGAAGATTTTACCTGCATATTTTTTGGTTTTTGGGTTTTGCAAAGTTAGTGATTTTAAATGATATTTAAAAATCTACCAATGATTGCGTAAAACGTTAAGATTAATTCGTTAAAAAAGCTGAATCATTAAGAATAATTTAAATTTATTCAAATTATAAGTGAGAAGTTTAACTATTTAATAGAACCCTCTTCTCATAAAATTCACAATCCTTTTTGGATTTAGCACCAAAACAAAACGAATTTTAGAAGCATAATCAGGTTGGGTAACTTCCCATCCCAAGTTAGAATAAACAGGAAAATAAACCTCTAGTATGTCCTGGACAAAGTTAAGTCGAACACCATTTTCATATGCAAAATATACACTTTGATTTCTGTTTTTAACCAAAGCAACATCATTATATATTTCAGCCCATCGCCAAACCCCAATACTTGTATTAATTGAAGTTAACCATTGATTGGCATATGGAACAGGCAATTTAGATTTAAAACCACCTTCAGCAATTATTATTTGTTGACTTAAAAAGCCACTGGTTTCTGACCGCCCAAAATAATTATATCTAAACAGGTAATCTGTTGGTCTGTCCAATGCAAAACTAAAAAAATCGGTATTGGTATTATTAGAAAGAAAAGCCCCTGCAAAAAATCTAAAATCAAATTGTGTATTGGTATTTGTTAAAATTCTATACTGGGCATTTAATGAAACTTTGCTGAATTTATCAGAAATTTCTAATCCCGTTGAAAAGCGTATATCTTCTAGTACTGTTGGTTTGGCATACCCATAACCCAAGCTAAAAACATTGTATTTTAAGGTTTCAAGATCTTGT
>JADWMI010000041.1:6953-13461 GCA_015767395.1 Bacteroidota bacterium
ATTTTTCCAGTTATTTCTTAAGTTGTACTCAGGTAAAAGGGATTCGTAATTCAAAGAAAGTTTTTCAAATCCGTTTTTAGGTATGGTAATTTTTGAAATAGAATCAATTCCTGTTAACCAGTTCCTAAATTTAATTTCAGTATCTTTTATTCCAAATAGTTCTATTGGAACATTAACATCTCTATTGTTTTTAATGCTTATCTCTAAAGAATCACCTTTTTTAACAACTTTTTTAATTGAATAATCAGGTTTCTTGTTTGTCCTTACATACCCGATTTTAAACCAATCTAAATCTTTTGTGGTGTTGATGGAATTAAAAATTGAGTCACTTTTTGTTCTTTTAGTTGTATTTTTTTTAGAAAAATCTATGATTGCATTTGTTATAGTTTCTTCACCTAAATAATTTTCTAAATACTTTATTCCAATACCAGCTTTATATTTATTTGCTATTTTTTGATTGAAATTGGATAGAGAGTCTGCTGGAGTGGTTAATGACTGATCTAAATTTTTTCGAGAAGCAAACTGATAAACAAAATAATATTTGTCATTAAAATCAATCTTAGCAAGGTTAAAACTTCTAATTCCCCAAATTTTTGAAATATTACCAATTGCTTTCATTTCAGGATAATAGGTTTCAACATATTTCATCATTAAATAAGTTTGTAATCCATCGGCAAGCCAAACATCCTCTCTTTGATTAAATAAAAATTTGGTATTGATATATTTTCTAACTAAAACTTTAAACATTTTAATGTCCCACTCAAAATTATCGCTAAAAGGTGTTAAAAATGAAGGAAGTTGGTTAAAGCCATAAACAGGGTCTTTGTCGTAATCTATTCTATTTATAAGTAGTTTTTCATGTTGATATTCACCTAAATACGATTCAATAAATGCTAATTCCCTATTCAGAATATTGGTTTTAAGAACCAAATTTAATTTAGCTGAATTTAAATTGGTAATTATTGAAACTGGTTTTGAATTGTATTGAGAAAAATCATCAAATTGCGTAATATTTAGCTCAACATCCAAACGGTCCTTGCCAATTAATTGATAACTGTTTTGAACTTCACCGTTGGTATTGGAGACAATTAAATCACTAATTACAGTGTAATCTTTTGGGACATTTATTTTGATGTTATAATTGGTATAGTCCATATACAAATCATCCAAATCTAAATTGTTATAAATTTGCCATTTAGTATCAAAAATAGCAGGGACTAAGTACCAATATCGTAAATTATAATTGTTTGAATTTACACCATACCTTGTGAATTTAGCATTTGGAACCTTCACTGTGTAAGTAACAATTACTTTTATTGAATCTTTTGGTTGGAGAGGATTGTTTAAATGTAAATTTAAGATATCAGGGTTTTGATCATTTATTTCCCAAGTAGCAACATCGTAATTTACAAGAATAGCATTGATATTAGAACTTCCTCTATTTTTTTCACTGGTGAAATGAAAACTTTTAGAGTTTTTTTCAACAAAACGTTCTGCCAAGGGTGTTTTTTTATCTCTATATGCATTGGCCCAATTATGAAAGTAAATATTATTTAAAATACTGTCGGACTTATTGTAAAAATCAATTTCTTGATAAATTGACAACTCTTTGGTTTCTGAATTTAGTGTAGCGTTAATTTTTATACTATTATTTTGACTAAAACTTAGATTCAAAAAAATAACACCAAATAATACCGTTAAAAGGAAACGCTGTTTCAAAAAATAAATAATTAAAAATTAGGACTTAAACTGTATTTTTTATAGAAAGTATTTATGACCTCCAAAACTTCATCTTCCGTATCTACCAATGAAATTAAATCTAAATCTCTAGGACTAATAGTGCCTTCAGACAATAATGTATTTTTTATCCACTCAAATAGACCAGACCAATATTTTCTTCCAACTAAAATAATGGGGAATTTTCCAATTTTTTTAGTTTGAATTAGGGTGATTGCTTCAAAAAGTTCATCCATTGTCCCAAAACCTCCAGGCATGACTACAAACCCTTGGGAATATTTCACAAACATTACTTTTCTCACAAAAAAGTAATCGAAATCTAAGCTTTTATCTGAATCTATATATGGATTGTCGTTTTGCTCAAAAGGTAATTCAATATTTAAACCAACCGAAATTCCTTTTCCGCGTGCTGCTCCTTTATTACCAGCTTCCATAATCCCTGGCCCACCACCTGTAACAACGCCATAACCATTTTGAGTTAATTCATAAGAAATACTCTCAGCTAAAATATAATGTTCATGGTCGGGTTTTGTACGTGCCGAACCAAATATACTTACGCAGGGTCCAATTTTTCCTAGGCGTTCAAAACCATCAACAAATTCAGCCATGATTTTGAAAATAGCCCATGAATCATTTGTTCTAATTTCATTCCAAGTTTTCTGCTTGAATTTTTCTCTTATTTTTCGATCTTCGTTTGGTGTCATTCTCTGTGCTGTTTTTTAGAAAGGGCAAATATATTTTTTCGCCTAATGTAATTCTTTTTTTAAGAATTTAGCAGTATAGCTTTTTTTATGTTTGCTAACTTCTTCAGGTGTACCACTACAAATTAGCTGCCCACCATTTTTTCCGCCTTCCATTCCAATATCAATGATATAATCAGCCAATTTTATGACATCCATATTGTGTTCAATTACAAGAATGGTATTTCCTTTGTTTGTTAGTTTATTCAATACTTCCATTAAGACGCGAATGTCTTCAAAATGCAATCCAGTTGTTGGTTCGTCTAAAATGTAAAAAGTATTCCCAGTATCTCTTTTTGATAATTCAGAAGCCAATTTAATTCGTTGTGCTTCACCACCAGAAAGTGTAGTGGATTGTTGCCCCAAAGTAAGGTAGTCTAATCCAACATCATGAATTGTTTTTAGTTTTCTGTAAATTTTAGGAATATTTTCGAAAAATACAACTGCTTCTTCAATGGTCATATTCAATACATCAGAAATTGATTTTCCTTTGTATCTAATCTCCAAAGTTTCTCTATTAAATCTTTTTCCTTGACAGGTTTCACATTCTACATGTACATCCGGCAAAAAGTTCATTTCAATTACTCTAACACCACCGCCCTGACAAGTTTCACATCGACCTCCTTTTACATTAAAAGAAAAACGTCCAGGCTTGTAGCCTCTAATTGCCGCCTCACTTGTTTTGGCGTATAAATTTCTAATTTCACTAAAAACGCCTGTGTAGGTTGCTGGATTTGAACGAGGTGTTCTTCCAATAGGAGATTGGTCTATGGCAATTACTTTATCTATATGTTCTAGGCCTTTGATTGATTTAAAAGGCATTGGTTTTTTTACACCTCTATATATGTGTTGATTTAATATAGGGTAAAGGGTTTCGTTAATTAAAGTAGATTTCCCACTTCCAGAAACGCCGGTAACACAAATTAATTTTCCCAGTGGAAAGTTTACAGTTAGGTTTTTAAGGTTGTTTCCGGTAGCACCTGTTATTGTGATTTTGTGACCATTTCCTTTTCTTCTTTTTGAAGGGATTTCAATTTCTTTAGATCCATTTAAATAATTGCCAGTTAAGGTGTTGTGTTGTTTTAAATCTTCAAAAGTACCTTCGCTTACAATTTCACCCCCGTGAATACCTGCTCCTGGACCAATATCCAAAACAAAATCAGCATGTTCAATCATATCTTTGTCATGTTCAACAACTAGAATTGAATTTCCAATATCTCTAAGATTGATGAGTGATTTTATTAATTTTTCATTGTCACGTTGGTGCAATCCAATACTTGGTTCGTCTAAAATATACAGTACTCCAACCAATTGTGACCCAATTTGTGTTGCCAGTCTTATACGTTGTGCTTCACCACCTGATAAAGATTTTGAACTTCGGTCGAGGGCTAAATAATCCAAACCTACATCCAGTAAAAACTGAATTCGAGTTCTAATTTCTTTGATTATTTCTGAAGCTATTTTTAGTTGCTTATTAGATAATTTTTCTTCAACTGTGTCAAACCAAATTGCCAGTTCAGAAATATCTAACTGCGCTAAATTTGCAATATTTTTATTGTTAATTTTGAAATATAATGCTTCTTTTTTCAACCTTGTTCCTCCACAAGCTTCACATTTAATTTCATCCATAAAATCATTTGCCCAACGTTTTATAGATGTTGATCCGCTTAAATGATATTGGCTTTCAATAAATTTTATGATCCCTTCGAAATCAATTTCATAACTTCTGGTGATTCCAATGGTTTTTGAAGTGACTTCAAATTTCTCCTTACCTCCATTTAATATAATGTCTAAGGCTTCCTTAGGGATTTTAGAAATGGGGTCAGTTAGCTGGAAATTGTAACGATCTCCAATTAGTTGCAACTGTTTAAATATCCAGCTTGTTTTTTGTTCTCCAATTGGCGTTATTCCACCATTTTTTATGGAAAGTTCCTGGTTTGGAATTATTTTTTGAATATTTACTTGGTTAATTCTACCCAACCCATTGCATTTTGAACAAGCGCCTTTTGGTGAATTGAATGAGAATGAGTTTGGTTCTGGGTTTGGGTAGGAGATGCCAGTTTCAGGACACATCAATTCACGGCTAAAATAACGAGGTGTATCTGTGCCGTGTTCCAAAGCCATTAGTATATTTTCACCTGAATATAAAGCAGTGGTGATGGTTTCTTCTAATCTTTTTTCCGAAGTTTCATTAATTAATAAACGATCAATTACAATTTCAATATCATGTGTTTTGTAACGATCCAGACGCATTCCTTTTTCAATTTCTAAAATTTCTCCATCAACCCGAACTCTCACAAAACCTTGCTTAGAAATTTGTTCAAAAAGCTCACGGTAATGTCCTTTTCTGGACTTAATAACAGGAGCCAGGATGACCACTTTTTTTTCGTTGAAATCTTTTAAAATTAGATCTTTTATTTGCGTATCGCTGTAACTGACCATTTTTTTATCAGTGTTGTATGAATAAGCATCAGCAGCACGTGCAAATAACAACCTTAAAAAATCGTAAATTTCAGTAATTGTTCCAACAGTAGATCGTGGACTTTTACTTGTCGTTTTTTGTTCAATGGCAATTACAGGAGATAGTCCATCAATTTTATCAACGTCTGGTCTTTCCAATCCGCCTAAAAACTGACGTGCATAGGCTGAAAAAGTTTCAATATACCTTCGTTGTCCTTCGGCATAAATGGTGTCAAAAGCCAATGATGACTTACCGCTTCCGCTTAAACCAGTAATTACCACTAATTTTTCTCTTGGAATTCGTACATCAATGTTTTTTAAATTGTGCACACGTGCCCCAAGCACTTCAATATATTCTTGGTGTTTTGTCATTGCTTTTTTGAAAGCAGCAAAGTTAAAAAAATGTAGCTATAAATATAATATTGGGTAATATCTTATTTTGAAAATTAGTATATTGCGATAAAATTTTAAGCCTGTGAAGTGGATTCATTCCTTACGTCATTTTTTTGAAAAACACGGTTTCGCTGTATCTTCTAGATTTGCTGATAGGTTGGGTATGAGCGTTTCTAATGTTCGTATTTTTTTTATTTATTTGTCATTTGTAACATTGGGCGTTTCTTTCGGGATCTACTTAACTTTGGCTTTTTTGTTGCGTTTAAAAGATTTAATTTACACCAAAAGAAGTTCAGTTTTTGACTTATAATTGTTATGATATTTAAATCGAAATTACAAATCTCAACGCTTCTTTTACTAACAGTTGTTTCAATTGGCGTAACTGGTTATATGTTAATTGCCGAAGATAATTTTGTGGATTCGTTGTACATGACAATAATTACAATGTCAACTGTTGGGTTTGGTGAAATTCATAAATTTTCTACTGAAACAAAACTTTTCACCATATTTTTAATTGTAATAAGTATAGTGGTTTATGGGTATTCGGTAACTGCAATCACAGAATATTTAGCAAGTAGTAATTTTTTTCAAATTCTAAAAGATAAAAAAATGGGAAAAGAAATTGACAGATTAGAAAACCATACAATTGTATGTGGTTATGGAAGAAATGGAAAGCAAGCTGTTAATAAACTACGACAGTTTAATGAATCTTGTATCGTTATTGAAAAAAGAATGGATGAAATCGCCGATTTAGAACGTGATGGCGTTTTATATGTAGAAGGGGATGCTACCAATGATGATGATCTGAAAAAATTAAGATTGGAAAAAGCAAAAAGCTTAATAACTGCCTTGCCTTCTGATGCCGATAATTTGTTTGTTGTTTTGTCTGCACGTCAGTTCAATAAAAAATTCACCATAATTAGTCGTGCATCAAATGAATCTTCTTATGGTAAATTAAAAATTGCAGGGGCAACAAATGTTATAATGCCCGATAAGTTAGGAGGGGCTCACATGGCTTCTTTGGTTGTGACACCTGATTTAATAGAATTTATTGACAGACTTACCATAGCAGGGAATAGGAATGCAAACCTAGAAGAGATTTCTGTAAATAGTTTGCCAAAAGAGTATTTCTCAAAAACCATATTAGACTTGGATTTGAGAAAAAAAACGGGGTGTAC
>JADWMI010000173.1 GCA_015767395.1 Bacteroidota bacterium
TCATTTTTTTGCCATATTGCGTGAACTTTTATAAAATTAACCAAAAATCATGAAGAAAAACCTTCTATCGCTGCTATTGTTTGTAGCACCATTTCTAATAGTTGCACAAGAAAAAACAATTGATGAGAAAATAGAGGCTGAGTTTGGGCCTTTGGCTTCGGCAGTCAGTGATTTTGTTTTTTATCCAATTAGTATAGTAGGAGTTAGTGTTCCTATCGTGTTGATAGTACTTTTACTTGGAGCATTGTTTTTTACACTGTATTTTAAATTTTCGAATATAACGTTGTTAGGAGTAGCTATTAAAGCAACCAAAGGAAAATATGATCATATTGATCATCATTCTGTTGATGTCGCTGCTGGAGATCCAACGCCAGGGGGAGATGTTTTTGAGGTTGTGCAAACAGAAGGGGTTGTAGGAGAAGTGACTCATTTTCAAGCGTTAACGGCTGCGCTTTCGGCTACGGTAGGTTTAGGGAATATAGCAGGTGTTGCAGTTGCAATTGCTATTGGAGGCCCAGGAGCCACTTTATGGATGATTTTAGCGGGATTTTTAGGGATGTCTACAAAACTGGTAGAAGCTACATTAGGGGTTAAATATAGAGAAGTAGGAGAAGATGGTAGAATATATGGTGGTCCTATGTATTATCTAAAAAAAGGGTTGAAGGAGAAAAAAATGGGTGGGATAGGAAAAGTGTTAGCTTTTCTTTACGCCGTTTTTGTTGTAGGAGGATCTTTTGGAGGAGGGAATATGTTCCAATCCAATCAGGCAGCAGCACAATTCAAATTGCTTTTCGGTCTAGATTCTGGTTTTTTCTTTGGAATTTTGATGGCCGTTTTGGTGGGTATTGTAATTATAGGAGGCATAAAAAGAATAGGACGTGTTACAGAGAAGGTAGTCCCTTTTATGGGGATTATGTTTGTTGGAGCCTCATTAGTGATTCTTTTTATGAATATAGAAGTAATTCCTGCTGCAATTATTCAAATATGGGATGGGGCATTTAATCAAAGTTCGGTAGTAGGAGGTGTAATTGGAGTTATGATCGTTGGGTTTCAAAGAGCCGCTTTTTCTAATGAAGCGGGAGTTGGTTCGGCATCTATTGCACACGCAGCTGTGAAAACCAATTTTCCTGCAAGTGAAGGAATTGTTGCTTCAATTGGACCATTTGTAGATACAGTGATCATTTGTACAACCACAGCTTTGGTTATTATTGTAACCAACTTGAAAAGTAATTTATTCGATTATGCGAATTTAGATGAAAGCAATAATGTAATAATGAATGAAACTGGAGCTCATTTAGGAGGAGTAGACTTAACGTCAGTAGCCTTTGATTCGGCTATTCCAAATTTTTCAATATTATTAACTATAGCGGTTATATTATTTGCGTTCTCGACAATGTTATCTTGGTCTTATTACGGGATACAAGGGTGGAAATATTTATTTGGAAAAAGTAAAATAGCAGATATTACTTATAAGGGGCTGTTTTTGATATTTGTTGTAATTGGAGCATCCTCAACTTTAGGTTCTGTTATTGAATTCTCAGATGCTATGATATTTGCAATGGTATTTCCAAATATTATAGGATTACTGCTGTTAGCACCAAAAGTAAAAGTTGAAATAGAGAGATATCTTACAGCTATAGGTTACAAAAAGAAAAAATAACTTTTTAATGTAAGTGTATAGCGGTTACTTACGTTTTTAATTATCAATCAATTAAGAAGATTTGAACGTATGAAAAAAATACGATCTTATTTCGAATACAATAATCGTCAACGTAATGGGATTTTCTTTTTGCTACTAATAATAGTTTCACTGCAATCGATTTTCTTTTTCTTCGACTTTTCTTCTGATGAAGTTGTGGCTAATTCTTCAATAGAAATTACGGCATTTCAAAAAGAAATGGACTCATTGCGTTTGGTAGAAGTAGAAAAATCTAAACCTAAAATATATCCATTCAACCCGAATTATATAACGGATTTTAAAGGATATCAGTTAGGAATGTCTGTTGAAGAAATTGATAGACTGTTGGCTTATAGAGCAAAAGGATTGTTCGTAAATTCCACAAAACAATTTCAAGACGTTACCAAAGTAAATGATAGCCTTTTGAATGCAATAAGTTCGTATTTTAAATTTCCAGATTGGGTTTCGTCAAGTAAAAAGAAAGTTTTTGAAAAACCTGCAAAAGAAATAATAGTAGTAAAAGATATCAATCAAGTTACTGCAGAAGATTTAAAAATAGTAAATGGTATTGGAGATAAATTATCAGTCAGAATTATAAGTTATAGAGATAAACTTCAAGGGTTTTCTTTTAACAATCAGCTATATGAGGTTTGGTATTTAGATACATTGGTAGCAAATAAGGTGTTGACAAGGTTCCAGGTTATTGAGCTGCCAATTATTAAAAAAATAAATGTAAATACAGCTTCTTTTAAAGAAGTTTTAGCAATTGTATACCTTGATTATGAACTCACCAAGAAAATTTTCAATTATAAGGATGAGGTTGCTGAAATTCAATCAATTGATGAATTGAAAAAAATTGAGGGTTTTCCTTTAGATAAATTTGACAGAATAGCACTATATTTGCAGGCTAAATAAATTGTCAATAAATAACAACAGTTAGTCTGCCATGAATAATATGTATTTTTCTGAAGAACACGAGGCTTTTAGAGAGAGTTTTCGAGATTTTTTACAAAAGGAAGTAGTTCCAAATGTAGATGAATGGGAGGAAAAGGGTTTTATAGATAAAAACATTTGGAAGAAATTTGGTGAAATGGGATATTTCGGGTTGAATTATCCAGTTGAATTTGGAGGGTTAAACTTAGATCTTTTTTATACCGTTATTTTTTTAGAAGAATTACAAAAAGTAAATTCAGGAGGATTTGCTGCGGCCATGTGGGCGCATACTTATTTAGCAATGACGCATATTGAAAAAGAAGGAAGTAAAGCTATTAAAGAAAAATATTTAACGCCAAGCATTGAAGGAGAAAAAGTTGGATGTTTATGTATCTCAGAGCCATTTGGCGGATCTGATGTTGCGGGAATGAGAACGACAGCTACTAAGAAAGGAGATACTTATATATTAAATGGTTCAAAGACTTTTATAACAAACGGAATTTATTCTGATTATTTAGTGGTTGCGGCAAAGACAAATCCTGAGTTGGGAAATAAAGGAATGAGTATTTTTGTGGTAGATCGAGCTTCTGCTGGTCTTACTTCAACGCAATTGGTAAAATTAGGATGGAAGGCTTCAGACACTGCTGAAATTGCTTTTGATAATGTAGTTGTTCCTGCTGAAAACTTATTAGGTGAAGAAGGGAAAGGTTTTCCATACATTATGCAACACTTTGCTTTAGAGCGTGTAATAATGGGTGTAAATGCACATTCAAGAGCTGAATTTGCGTTGGAATATGCACTTCAATATATGTCTGAAAGAACAGCATTTGGAAAAACAATTGATAAATTTCAAGCATTGCGTCATAAAGTTGCTGATTTATCGAGTGAAATTGAAATGTGTAAGGAATTTAATTATTCCGTTGTTTATAGATTAAACAAAGGGCAGTATGTTGTAAAAGAAGCAAGCATGTCTAAATTAATGTCTACAAAAATAGCAGATAAAGTAATTTATGAATGTTTACAGTTTCTTGGAGGGTATGGCTTTATGGAAGATTATCCAATGGCAAGACTCTTTAGAGATAGCCGATTAGGGCCAATTGGAGGTGGTACTTCAGAGATTTTAAGAGAGATAATAGCAAAAATAATTATAGATAAAAAAGAATACAAGCCAATCGCATAAATAAAATAATATTTTTATTGATTGTATTTAATTAGTTCGTATCTTTGCAATCCAAAATTTAAAATAGAACAACTTGAAAGGAGGTGCCCAAATATGTTAATCATACCAGTTAAAGACGGAGAGAATATCGATAGAGCGTTAAAACGTTACAAAAGAAAATTTGATCGTACGAAGACAATGAAGAATTTACGTAACCGTAAGCAATTCAACAAACCTTCAGTTGTAAACCGTGCACAAAATATAAAAGCTCAATACGTTCAGAGATTAAGAACAACAGAAGAGCAAGGTTAATTTTTAACCAAAACATAATAAACCGTTAGTAAAAACAGATTACAATTTGTATGTTTGTTTACTAACGGTTTTTTTATGCCTATAAAATCTTTTTTAGATTACATTTCACTCGAAAAAAAATATTCCGAGCATACGGTTACCGCCTACAAAAACGACCTAGTTTCATTTCAAGATTTCTGTTTGATTGAATTTGACAGTGGTGACGTTGTTAACGTAAATTACGCTCAAATCAGAAATTGGATTGTGAGTTTGGTAAATATGGGTGTTTCAAACCGAACGATCAATCGGAAAATATCCTCATTAAAATCATTTTATAAATTTCTTCAAAAAACAAAACAGTTAAACTCAAGCCCGTTAGTAAAACATAAAGCCTTGAAAGTTGCAAAGCGCGTTCAGGTTCCTTTTTCAGAAAAAGAAATTGAAAGGGTTATTAATTTAAAAGAGGATGTGGTTGATTTTGAGTCTGTAAGAGACAAGCTCATTGTTGAATTGTTATATTCAACAGGAATGCGAAGAAATGAACTTATTAATTTAAAACTTAGCAATATAAATTACAGCAATCAGGTTGTTAAAGTTTTAGGAAAAAGAAATAAAGAACGTTACATTCCGTTATTAAAGTCTGTTATAGAATCATTAGAAAATTATAATGAGTTCAGAAGTCATATTAAGACGGATCAATCTTATTTATTCATTACAAAAAAAGGTAAAAAAATATATGATACGCTTGTTTATCGTATAATAAATAATTATTTTAGTACGGTGTCGTCAAAGGTTAAGAAAAGCCCACATGTGATAAGGCATTCTTTTGCAACACATTTATTGAATGAAGGTGCTGATTTGAACTCAGTAAAAGAATTGCTTGGACATTCTAGTTTAGCGTCAACACAAGTGTATACTCACAGTAGTTTGGGTAAGTTAAAGGAAGTGTATAATTTAGCTCATCCAAGGAGCGAAAAAAACTAATTTATTATGAAAGTAAACGTGCAGTCTGTTAATTTTAATGCGGACAAAAGTCTTATTGAGTTTGTTGAAAAAAAACTAAGTGGTTTGGATAAATATTATGATAAAATAGTTGATGCCGATGTGTTTTTAAAAGTTCAGCAAACAAGTGGAAAGGAAAATAAGCTTTTTGAAGTAAAATTAAATGTTCCGGGGAATGATTTTATTGTAAAAAAACAATGTAAAACATTTGAAGAGGGGGCTATGTTAGTAAGCGATTCTTTAAAAAGACAGCTAACTAAAAAGAAGGAGAAAGTAAGAGTTAAATAATTAAGTGAAAATTAATTTAAAAAGTTTTGTTTTAATTTAAAAACTTTAATACATTTGCAGTCCGTTAGAAATAGCGGA
>JADWMI010000174.1 GCA_015767395.1 Bacteroidota bacterium
ATTTTACCAGAAAGCACGGATTTACATGATGGTGGAGATTTTGAAAATCGACCTGCTGCAGTTGAATTTACAATTATTAGTATAAATGAAGGTGAATTAAAATTCAAAGTTCCTGAGGGTAAAGGAGCATACAGATTATTTGGCTATGTTAATGATGGTCAGCAGCATGCAGCAGCAGCAAACATTCCTTTTAAGGTTAATTAACCATATAATTAAGATAAAATAAACCTATTGGGAAATTAATTTTTCAAGAGGTTTTATAGTAAATTTGAGCACTAATTAATTAAATATATTACAATGTATATAGGAGATAAAGAGGCTTCTTTTGAAGCAAATGAAGTAAAAGGTGAATTGGTAATTATTGGTGATGAAAGTTATTATAGAATTACGAATGTTGATGAAATGAGACCTTTTTTCATGAGTATTGTAAGTAATTCAAATCATTGGATGTTTATTTCCAGTAATGGAGGATTATCAGCAGGTAGAAAAGATAGTGATAATTCACTGTTTCCTTACTATACGGATGATAAAATTACTGAATCTGCTGAGATAACAGGTAGTAAAACCATTGTGCAAGTTCATGTAAATGATAAAACCTATTTATGGGAACCATTTTCAAGTAAATATACAGGTGTTTACAACATTAACCGAAATTTGTACAAAAACAAGTACGGAAACAAGGTGATTTTTGAAGAAATTAATAATGATTTAGGCGTTACTTTTAAATACCAATGGTGTTCAAGTAGTATGTATGGATTTGTAAAAAAATCAACCATTATTAATACTACCAATAAAGCATTAAAAGTTACTGTATTAGACGGGATTCAAAATATAATTCCTTACGGAGTTGGTGAAGATATTCAGGCAATTAGAAGTAATTTGGTTGATGCCTATAAAAAATGTGAATTAGAAGCTGAAGTAGGTGTAGGAATTTACGCTTTAAGTGCTATTATTGTTGATAAAGCAGAACCAAGTGAAGCTTTAAAATCTAATATTGTATGGTCACTAGGAGTTGAAAACCCTACTTATTTACTATCATCGTTGCAATTAGATAATTTCAGAAAAGGAAAAGAAATTCAACAAGAAGTTGATGTAAAAGCTGAAAAAGGAGCTTATTTTACCTGTTCAGATTTGACTATAAAAGCAAATGCTGAGAAAAACTGGATGCTAGTTGCAAATGTAAATCAGTCTATAGTTGCAGTTAATGAAATTAAGGAAACTATTAAGAACGAAAAGAATTTAGCAACCTTAATTCAAAAAAATATTGACAGAGGTACTGATAAATTAGTTCGCCTTACAGGAGCATCAGATGGTATACAATTAACAGATGATGATTTAATTAATGCACGACATTTCTCAAACACACTTTTCAACATAATGCGTGGTGGTATTTTTGATCATAACTACCAAATTGAAAAAAGTGATTTTATAAAATACATAGCAAAAGCTAATAAAAAAGTATTCAAGAAAAAAGGGGAGTTATTAGAACAATTACCTGAATTGTTTACACTTAGTTTTTTAAAAGAGATAGCAGAGCAAGACACTGATAAAAATTTAAAAAGACTTTGTTTTGAATATATGCCATTGAAATTTAGTCGACGTCATGGAGATCCAAGTAGACCTTGGAACAGATTTTCTATAAATACAAGAAGCGAAATTGATGATTCAAAAATTTTGGATTATGAAGGGAACTGGAGAGATATTTTCCAAAACTGGGAAGCTTTAGCCCATTCATACCCTGAGTTTATTGAAAGTATGATTCATAAGTTTTTAAACGCCACAACATTTGATGGTTACAATCCATACCGTGTAACAAAAGATGGTTTTGACTGGGAAACAATTGAGCCAGACAATCCTTGGTCATATATTGGTTATTGGGGAGATCATCAAATTATCTATTTATTAAAGTTTTTAGAATTTATTGAAAATTATTATCCAAATAAATTAGCTGACTATTTTAATAAAGAACTTTTTGTGTATGCCAACGTACCTTATAAAATTAAAAGTTATGAGGAAATATTAAAAAATCCAAAAGATACTATTGAATTTGATGGTGAATTGGATGAGGATATACAGGAAAAGAAGATTCAGTTAGGTGCTGATGGATCATTATTAAGAGATGAAAATTATTTTATTTATAAAGTAAATCTGGTTGAAAAATTATTAGCAACAGTATTGGCAAAAGTATCAAACTTTATTCCTGAAGGTGGTATTTGGATGAATACACAACGTCCGGAATGGAATGATGCTAACAATGCTTTGGTTGGGAATGGTGTTTCAATGGTAACATTGTATTATCTAAGACGTTTTTTGAAATTCCTAGAAGAGGTAGTTTCAAAATCAGACATGGATACTGTTGAAATTTCTAAAGAATTAGTAGAATTTTTCAATGGAGTTGTAACAACGTTAGAAAACAATAAAAACATATTAGCTGGAAAAGTTTCAGATAAAGACAGGAAAACTGTTTTAGACGGACTTGGAATTGCAGCAAGCAATTATAGAACAGCTATATATGAAAATGGATTTTCAAGTGATAAAGGAACAATTTCTAAAAAAGAGTTATTGAACTTCACAAAAGGAACGCTTCAATATATTGACCATTCAATTGATGCAAATAAAAGAGCTGATAAATTATACCATGCGTATAATTTAATGACTGTTGAAAACAACGATGAAGTATCAATTTCCTACTTACCTGAAATGTTAGAAGGTCAGGTAGCTGTTTTAAGTTCAGGGTATCTTTCTTCTAATGATAGTTTAGAACTATTGAATAGTTTAAAAGGTAGCGCATTGTTCAGACCTGATCAGTACAGCTATATTTTATATCCAAATAAAGAGCTGCCAAGATTTAGTAATAAAAACAATATTTTGGCAACCGATGTTAAAAAATCATCGTTGTTAAAACAACTTGTTAAAGATGGAAATGCACAAATTGTTGAAATAGATTGTCAAGGAAAATACCATTTCAATGGTAGTTTCAATAATGCCAATAGTTTAAAACAAGCATTAGCCGAACTTCCTGAATCGTATCAATCTCTCATAGAAAAAGACACAGAATTATTGTTAGATGTTTTTGAAAAAATATTCAATCATAAAGCATTTACAGGAAGATCTGGAACATTTTTCGGTTTTGAAGGACTTGGTTCAATTTATTGGCATATGGTTTCAAAATTATTATTAGCAGTTCAAGAGAGTTGTTTCGCAGCCATTGAAAATAATGAAAGCGCTGCTCTTATTGGTAAAATGTTCGATCATTATTTTGAAATATACGAAGGTATTGGGGTTCATAAATCGCCTCAATTATACGGAGCATTTTCAACCGATCCATATTCACATACACCAGCAGGAAAGGGAGCTCAGCAACCAGGAATGACAGGGCAAGTAAAAGAAGATATTTTAAGTAGAATTGGTGAATTAGGTGTATTTGTTAAAAATGGAAATATTCAGTTTAACCCTCAATTATTAAGAGGTCATGAATTTTTAAAAGAACCAAAAACTTTTGAGTATTTTAACCTTAACAAAGAAGTAAAACATATAGAATTAGAGCCTAAATCTCTTTGTTTTACCTATTGTCAAATTCCTGTAACCTATAAGTTATCTTCTGAAAGTGGAATAGATGTAATTTTTAATGAAGGGCCAAACATGCATTTTGATACCTTAACGCTTGATACAGAACGAAGCAATCAAATATTTAAAAGAACAGGTGAAGTAGAACAAATAGTTGTTTTTTTAAAGGAAAAATAGTTTTAAGTAGTTCTAAATTATGAAATGCGCATAAACAAATTTCATAGTTGCTTATCAATCGATATGATTATATTTTTTATACGAATTCCTGAATGTGCAGAAATTTTTAGTTTCTGCATTTTCAGGAAACTATAAATTTTAAACAGATGAAAAAGTATTTTAAATTAAGTTTAACAGTATTTTTGACACTTTCATTGTTTAGTTGTGTTCAAAAAAACAAAGAGCAAAAACAAGTGATAAAAACTGAAAAAACAGCAGCAGATATTTTAGGGAATCCTAAATATTTGGCAATTTCTTACGGTGGTTACAGAGAAAAATCACGTGATATTCAGCCTACCGTAGATGAGATTAAAGGAGATATGAAAATCTTATCGGCTATGGGGATTAAAATTTTACGAACCTATAATGTGCAATTGCAACAGGCTCCCAATATATTGAAAGCAATCACAGCGCTAAAGAATGAAGATGTTAATTTTGAAATGTACATGATGTTGGGTGCATGGATTGATTGTGAAAATGCCTGGACTGATAAGGCTCCTAATCATGATGTTGAAAGTGAAGCGAATGCGGCAGAAATTCAAAGAGCTGTTGATTTGGCAAATAAATATCCAGAAATTGTAAAAGTTATTGCAGTAGGAAATGAGGCTATGGTAAAATGGGCTGAAAGTTATTTTGTACAACCAGCTGTTATTTTAAAATGGGTAAATCATTTACAAGCATTAAAAAAATCGGGAGAATTACCTGAAAAATTATGGATTACAAGTTCCGATGATTTTGCTTCCTGGGGAGGAGGAGATCCTATTTACCATACTGAAGATTTGGAAAAACTTTTCGAAGCAGTAGACTATGTATCCATGCATTCTTATCCGTATCACAATTCTCATTACAATCCAGTATTTTGGAAAGTTCCTGAAGAAGAAGAAGGCTTAACGGATATGGAGAAAATTGATGCAGCAATGTTGCGCGCAAAAGGTTTTGCAGTTTCTCATTATAATGCTGTGGCAAACTATATGAAAAGTATTGGAGTTAACAAGCCTATTCATATTGGAGAAACCGGATGGGCAACTATTTCAAAAGGACATTATGGAGCAAAAGGGTCTAAAGCTACAGATGAATATAAGCAAAAATCATATTACAATGCTATGAGAGCTTGGACAAATGAGGCTGGAATGTCCTGCTTTTATTTTGAAGCTTTTGATGAGCAATGGAAAGATGCCCATCACCCTGCAGGTTCGGAAAACCATTTTGGATTAATAAATTTAGAAGGTCAGGCAAAATATCCACTGTGGGATTTGGTTGATAATGGAACATTTGAAGGATTGACTAGAAACGGAAAACCAATTACTAAAACATACAACGGAGATGAAAAAGCATTGATGGAAGATCTACTTGTTCCACCATTAGCGAGTGAATAGATAAGAATGAATAAAACAATGAAGCCTAGTAAAAATAAATAAACAAGTAAAAAAGTGATTGAAAGAAAGGAAGGAATTAACCAAATAATAGTGTGAGTAAACAATTAATTTTTTAGATGAGAAAACTAATATCAATAGTAATTTTAGCCTTGCTGGTTTTTGGTTGTGCTAAAAAGCAAACTTCAATAATTGATAAAGAGACTATTATTGAATTGAAAGTAGACTCGTTATTAGT
>JADWMI010000042.1 GCA_015767395.1 Bacteroidota bacterium
ATAAAAAAAAGAAACAATTGGGTTGAAACCATCCTTGTGAAAAGTTAAATAGGTATAATAATAGTTGAAGGGGTTTATTTTAACCCATTCCATTCATCATAAAATTGCTGAAGAAATGTTTCCATATATTGGTGACGTTCTTCAGCTATTTTTTTACCTGAAGTTGTATTCATCCTGTCTTTTAGTAACAACAATTTTTCATAAAAATGATTGATGGTTGGTGCCGAATTATTTTTATACTCTTCTTTTGTTTGATTTAGGTTTGGTTCAATTTCAGGATTGTACAAAGGCCTGTTTTTAAAACCCCCATAATTAAAACAACGCGCAATTCCAATGGCTCCAATGGCGTCTAATCTGTCGGCATCTTGAATAACAGCTAGTTCAGGAGAAGTGAATTTTTGCTGAAAATTGCCGCCTTTGTATGAAATGTTTGAAATGATATTTTCAATATGAACAATCACACTTTCTTCAACTTCTTGACCTTCTAAATATTCACGAGCCACTTTTGGACCAATAGTTTCATCGCCATTGTAAAATTTAGAATCAGCAATATCGTGTAATAAAGCACCCAATTCAATTATAAATGTATCAACGTTTTCTTGTTGCGCAATAAGTTTGGCATTGTTCCATACGCGTAATATATGAAACCAGTCATGACCACCTTCGGCATCTTTTAAAGTTTCTTTTACAAAGGTTTCTGTATTTGAAATTATGAGTTGTTTATTCATTTTTTAAAAATAAAAAATCCGCCTTAATAAAAGCGGATTTTAAAAATTATTATTGAAAATAATTGCTAATATTAAAATGGTATAACTATTTAAGTTCTTTTATTTTTATATTTCTAAACCATACATCATCACCATGGTCTTGCAATCCAAAATATCCTTTTGAAGTAACATCTGCCCAGTCTTTATTTAAAGCAGGGAATTTACTGTTGGCAACAAGTTCATTCCATTCAGGCGTCCATAAATGATATTCTACAACATTTACACCATTCATTTTGTGAATTACTGTTCCTTTGTAAACCGTAAGCTCAATTTTATTCCATTCTCCAGCTGGTTTTGCATTTTGTGGTTTTGCAGGGATAAGATCATACAATGAACCTGCCATTCTATTTCCATCTTTTCCTAATTTAGCATCAGGATGCTTTTCGTTATCAAGAACTTGCATTTCAGGAGCCGTTTTCCAAACATAATCTAGTTCTTCTTGACCTAAATAAAAGATACCTGAATTACCACCTTCTGAAATTTTCCATTCTAAGCTCAATGTAAAGTTTTGAAATTCTTTATCGTAAATAATATCTCCTCCTTCTTTATTTCCTGCTTCACCTCTACCAGTTCCAATACATTGTAATGTACCATCAATAATTTGCCAGCCATTAGGAAAATAATCTTTTTTATAACCTCTCCAACCTTCAGATGTTTTACCATCGAAAAGCAATAGCCAGCCATCTGTTTTTTCAGCTTGGGTTAAGGCATTTATGGGTGCTTCTTTTACAGAAACCATTTCTTTTACTTCGGTGTCCTCAGTGTCAACTGATTTTTTTTTGTTTGAATTACAACTCACCATTAAAATAAGCATAATTAGGCTAGACATTAAAATTGAATTTCTTGTTTTCATTTGTTCAAATTTTTGTTATTTTTTTATAATTTATTATGGTTAAAATAAATGCTAGATACATTTCTACAAGAGAAATTTATTATTTTGGCATTTCAGGTAATGACCATCCATTTCTGTAATTATGTTTAATTAGTTCATCTGCGAATAAGTTTGCACTTATTGGATCAGTCCAATCCTGATCAAATGTTGGATGTCCATCATGAATTTTAAAATTATCTTTTTCAATAATTTTTATAGTTTCATTTTCTCCAATATTGGTAAATTTCATGTTTTTACCATCCCATAATAATTTTTTATTTAAAGTTTGAAGGCGCACGGCAAGTACTCCCATTACAACCATTTCGTTAAAAGGTCCAGCTTCTTTAAAAGGCGAAGATGTTTCAATACGACTTTCTGCATTTTCTTTACATGCTCTAACCCAGTCTTGTTCATGCGAAACTTCAATGCGACGTCTAAATTTTGGAGCAGAAGGGGTTCTTCCTGATAATAACCATGGATCCTTACCATAACAGCCACAAATAAGTTTGTCTTTTGTGCCATGGAATATGACACCACCACCAGAATTATTCATGTCTTTTCCTTCTGGCCAACCCTTAGGTTTGTCTGGTTGTAAACCACCATCATACCAAGTAACATCAACTTTAGGTAATTTCATTTTATTTGTAGATGCTCTTTCAGGGAAAGTAAGTGTTACTTTTTCAGCAGTAGGTGCTGAATCTGTAAGTAACATAGTAGAACTTCCTTGAGCAGAAGTTGGATATCCTAATTCAAGTCCTACAAAAACTGGGTGTAATATATGACAGGCCATATCACCAAGTGCTCCAGTTCCAAAATCCCACCATCCACGCCAGTTCCAAGGAGTGTAAATTTCGTTAAAAGGTCTCATTTTTGCTGGGCCAATAAAAAGATCCCAGTCTAATGTTTCAGGTGATGGCATAGCATCTGGACGTGGTTGACCTTGTGGCCATATTGGTCTATCTGTAAAGGCTTCTACTTTTGTGACTTCACCAATTTCATTATTAGCTAACCATTCTGTAATTAAATTAACACCTTCTCCTGATGCACCTTGATTACCCATTGAAGTTGCGACTTTATACTTATCTGTAAGATTGGTTAAAAGTCGAGATTCATATACTGTATGCGTTAATGGTTTTTGCAAATAAACATGTTTCCCCATGGTAATTGCATCTGCACTAACAATAGCGTGGGTATGATCAGCAGTTGCTACAACAACAGCATCAATAGATTTTCCCAGCTCGTCATACATTCTTCTGAAGTCCTTATATTTTTTAGCTTTTGGATAATGTTTAAAAACACGATCAGAATATTTCCAGTCAACATCACATAAACCCACAATGTTTTCTGTTCCCATTTGTTTAAGGTTGCTAAAACCCATTCCTCCAACACCAATTCCAGCAATATTTAATTTATCACTTGGAGCAATGTGGCCTAAACCACTTACGGCAAATGAGGGTACAATTGAAAGTCCAGCTGATGCAATTAAAGTGTTTTTTACAAAACCTCGGCGGGATAGTGCGTTGTCCTTTTTAATTTTATTCATGACTAAAATTTTTTTATGATTAATGATTGGTTTTTTTTATTTTAATAGAATGGTATCATAGCGTTTATTCGATTTTTGTCCAAGCTGAATTTTGGGAATCACTTTTTACAGATGCATAAATAAATTGCATTCCTCTAATTCCATCTTTTACATTAGGATAGTCTGGTTTTTCAATAGTTTCTCCGTTTATTACAGCCATTAAATGTGTGAAAAAATTTTTGTAAATAGTTGCAAATGCTTCTAAATATCCTTCTGGATGTCCTGCAGGAATTCTTGATACAGCTTCTGGGTATAAATCATTTCCGTTAGGAGTAAATAATTTTTTCGGTTTATCAAGCCATCTTGAAATTAACAAATTCGGATTTTCTTGATGCCATTCAATACTTCCTTTTTCACCATAAACTCTAACTGCTAAATTATTCTCTTCACCGAGCGCAATTTGTGAAAAGGACATGGTGCCTTTGGCTCCATTTTCCATTCGAAGTAATAAATTTCCATCATCGTCTAAGGTTCTTCCTTTTCCAAATCGACCAAGATCGGCGGCCAATTCATCAATTTTTAAACCTGTAATGTACTCAACTAAATTTTCAGCATGTGTTCCAATATCTCCCAAAGCGCCACCTATTCCAGATCTTTTTGGATCCACTCTCCACGTAGCTTGTTTTTGACCAGTACTTTCTAAAGAGGTAGAAAGCCAGCCTTGTAAGTATTGGACTTGTATTTTTCTAATTTCACCAAGGTCACCATTAGCCACCATTGCTTTTGCCTGTTTCACCATTGGATGGCCTGTGTAATTATGAGTAAGGGCAAACAGACAATTACTTTTTTCTACAATTACTTCTAATTCAATAGCCTCATCCAATGTTAATGTCATGGGTTTGTCACAAACTACATGAAATCCATTCTCTAGCGCTAATTTTGCAGGGGGAAAGTGCAAGTGATTAGGCGTAACAATTGAAACAAAATCCATTTTAATTCCATCGGGTAGTTCTTTTTCCTTTAAAATCATTTCCTCAAAACTTCCATAGCATCGGTCTTCTGGTAAAAATAACGCTTTTCCGGAGGCGATAGATCTCTCTTCACTACTGCTAAAGGCGCCACAAACCAGATCTATCATTCCATCAATGGAGGCAGCTTTTCTGTGAACGTCACCTATGAAAGAGCCGATTCCACCACCTATCATTCCCATTTTTAATTTCCTAGCCATTCTCTCTAAATATTTTCCATTTAATTTAAACTGGTTACTTTAATTGATTAGCAGCCTTTATTAATAAATTTTTAGTGGCTAAAGCACCTTCAGTTTCACTTAGCCTGCTTCCTTCATATTCAACACCAATAAAACCTGTATAGCCTGATTCTTTTACAATCTTCAACATTTTTATATAATCGATGGTTGTTTCATTTCCGTTTTCGTCAAAGTCATATGATTTTGCACTTACAGCTTTAGCATAAGGCATCATTTCTTCAACACCTTTATATTTATCGTATTCTTTAATACATTTTGATCCTTTATGTTGCATACAAAAATTACCAAAATCTGGTAAAACGCCACAGTTTGGAAGGTTTACTTTTTCAATTACTTTTACAAGCAAACCAGCATTTGAAGATAATCCACCATGATTTTCAACAATTACATTGATATTTTTTGTTGAAGCGTAGGTTGCTAACTTTGAAAGCCCATTTGTTGAAGCTTTAATCCAGATATCAGGATCATTAGAACCGTTAAGATTCACTCTTATGGAATGACAGCCTAAAAATTGCGCAGCATCTACCCATTTTTTATGATTTTCAACAGCTAAATTCCTTTGTTCTTTATTATCAGTAGCGAGATTCCCTTCACCATCAACCATAATTAGTAGGTTTTGAACTTTGTAAGTCTCACTTTTTTCCTTTAAAACTTTCAGTAAATTTTGCATTGCGGCATTTAAATCCGCCTCTTTTTTTAATTCAGGGGAGTACAATTGACTCACATATTCAATTCCTTCAAAACCAAGTTCATTGGCTTTTTGAGCAAAATCTAAGGGGCTCATTTCCCCGCTTCTAATTTGTTTATTTAATGACCATTGTGCCAATGATAATTTAAAGAAGGGTGAATTGATTTCTTTTTGTGGAAGCTCCACAGTTTTTTTGGTTGGTTTACAACTGAAAAAAGAGGCTAAAAATAAAAGAGTAAATGCAATTGATAATTGACGAATGTATTTTTTAAAGCTCATGTTTTAGGAATTAAATTGGGAAAAGTGAATATAGGCTATGTAAAATTGAAAAATCCAAGTAAATAGAATTTAAAGTATTATTCAACTAAAATAGTTAATATATTAATAATTAGGAATTTAATTTGATATTTAATTATATTTATAAAATCAAATAAATTTTTTAAGAATATTTAGAAACAACACTAAGTAACTATGAGTGATGAAAATCTTAAAGAACATCCAGAATCTTATGATGCCATAGTAATTGGTTCAGGTATTTCTGGAGGTTGGGCAGCCAAAGAATTGTGTGAAAACGGTTTAAAAACCCTTGTTCTTGAAAGAGGAAGGAATGTGAAACATATTGAAGATTACCCAACCATGAATATGGATCCTTGGGATTTTAAATATCACGGAGAAAAGGAACAAAAAGATTTAGAGAGACAGCCGAAACAAAATAGATCCTATGTTGGTAGGCCAGAAAGCAAACATTGGTTTGTAGACGATTTGAAGCACCCTTATAATGAAATTAAAAGATTTGATTGGATTCGAGGGTATCATGTAGGTGGAAGATCATTGATGTGGGCACGCCAATCATATAGGTTAAGTGATATTGATTTTGGAGCCAATAAAAAAGATGGACATGGAGTAGATTGGCCAGTGAGATATAAAGATATTTCACCTTGGTATGATAAGGTTGAAGAATTTATTGGAGTTTCTGGTCAGAAAGAAGGCCTTCCTCAGTTACCCGATGGAAAATTTTCAGATCCAATGGAATTGAACTGCGTAGAATTGGATCTTCAAAAAAAAATCAAAAATAATTTTAACGACCGTTTACTAACTATTGGTAGAAGTGCTCACAAAACAGGAAATGCAGTTCATGAAGGTAGATCAAATTGCCAATATAGAAATAGATGTGTAAGAGGTTGTCCGTTTGGAGGCTATTTTAGTAGTAATTCTTCGACCTTACCAGCAGCTGAACGCACTGGAAACATGCATTTACGAGCAGATTCAATAGCTTATGAAATTGTTTATGACGATAAAACAGGCTTGGCTTCAGGAGTGAAAGTAATTGATGCAATTACAAAAGAAAAAACATTTTTTAGAACTGGAATTGTTTTTAGTTGCGCTTCTTCTATGGCTTCAGCAGGTATTTTATTACAATCTAAATCTAAGCGTTTTCCGAACGGTTTAGGAAATGATAGTGGTGAATTGGGACATAATATTATGGATCATCCAATGAGTGCTGGTGCGTCTGCCGTTGTTGAAGGTTTTGACGATTTATATTATAAAGGCAGAAGACCCAACGGTTTTTACATACCCAGATTTAGAAATATTGATGAGAAAAGTACTCAAAAAGAATTTATAAGAGGCTATGGTTTTCAAGGAGGAGCAAGCCGTTTGAACTGGAAAAGAGCCGTGGGTGAAATGAGTTTTGGAGCAGATTTAAAAGATGATTTATTAAGCCCTGGCCCTTGGAGAGTTGGAATGGGTGGTTTTGGAGAATGTTTACCATATCATGAAAATAAAGTGACTTTAAACTATGATAAATTAGATGAATGGGGATTGCCAACTTTAGATTTTGATGCCGAATACAAAGAGAATGAGGACAAAATGAGAGATGATATGAGAGAGCAGGCCATAGCAATGCTAAAAGCAGCCGGATATAAAAATGTAAAGGGCTTCAAAGGAAAAGCAACGCCTGGAATTGGAATTCACGAGATGGGAACAGCACGTATGGGATACGATCCTAAAACTTCCGTTTTAAATAAAAACAATCAGATTCATACGGTTCCAAATGTGTATGTCACAGATGGTTCATTTATGACTTCATCAGCTTGCCAAAATCCATCTTTAACATATATGGCATTTACTGCACGAGCGGCAAATCATGCGGCTCAAGAATTTAAAAAAAACAAAAAAAATGGATAGAAGGTCTGCACTTAAAAATTTAACGATAAGTATTGGGTATGCTGTAGCGGCACCTACGCTGTTTAGTTTGTTATCTTCCTGTAATTCAAAAGTTGAGACTTGGAAACCAGTATATTTATCGGAAGATCAAAAACACATGGTTGAAAATTTGGTGGATATTATTTTGCCAAGTTCAAACACACCTGGAGCGCTGGATGTGAACGTTCCGCAGTTTATTGATATCATGTATTGTGATATTGAGCAACAAAATAATCAACAATTATTTCAAAAGGGATCAAAAGTGTTTCAAGAGAAATTTGAAGGAATGTTTGGTAAGAATGTAATAAAAGGAAGCAAAGAGGAATTTCAAGAATTGTTTGAATCCTATTTTAAATTGTCAGACGAGGACACTCAAAAAGTACTAAGCAATCAGAAATTAAACGAAAGGAAAATTGGTGATGATGAAAAATCAGATTATTATATGTATAAATTTTTATTCTCAGTTAGGTATTACACCTTGTTTGGATATTATACTTCTGAAAAAGTAGGAAAAGAAGTTTTAAATTACGATCCAACACCAGGGGTTTATCAAGGGTGTATTCCTTTGGAAGATGTTGGGAATGCATGGTCTTTATAATTTATTAAAGAGCTAAATATGAAATCTAAGATTGTAAAATTAGGATGTTTGTTATTGATAATAACTTGTTTATCTGCTTGTAAAAATCAAAATAGTAAAACAGTAAAAGTGGAAGAAAATTGGATTCAATTATTCAATGGAAAGGATATAGATGATTGGATTGTTAAAATTAGAGGACATGCTGTTGGTGACAACTACAAAAACACCTTTAGAGCTACAAATGGTGTACTTGAAGTAAATTATGATGAATATGATACTTTTGATAATTCCTTTGGACATATTTACTTTAAAAAGCCTTTTTCAAATTATAAATTCAGATTAGAATACAGGTTTACAGGAGCGCAATTAAAAGATGGCGCTGCTTGGGCAAACAGAAATTCGGGTGTTATGTTGCATTGTCAAAACCCTGAAAGCATTGGCCTGAATCAAAAATTTCCTGTTTCTATTGAAGTTCAATTATTAGGAGGTTTGGGAACTGAAGATAGACCAACTGCCAATGTTTGTACTCCGGGAACACATATTTATTTACAGGATAATTTAGAAAAAAGTCATTGTATCACTTCAACTTCAAAAACCTACCACGGAAATCAATGGGTGAAATTAGAAGTTTTAGTAAGGAGTGATTCTATTATTTCACATAAAATTAATGGAGAAACGGTATTGACCTACTATAAACCACAATTGGGCGGAGATGTAGATTTTGACAATGAAAAATGGAAATTAAAAGATGGGCTACCAGTTAAGTCAGGATACATTTCTTTGCAAAGTGAAAGCAGTCCGGTTGAATTTAGAAATATTGAATTGTTACAATTGAAATAGAAGTGCTAATAAATAGCAGTGCAAATTCCATCATTACATTCAGTGCCTGTAGGACGTTGAACAACCATACAGTCTGAAGCAATTCCCCATTTTTTATTATAGGCAGTTTCTTTTTCGTTATAATCAGCTACTTTAATTTTTAATAAATCAACATCAATAGTGGTGGGATATACCAAATAACCCCAAGGACCACCACAAGGTTTACTACCAAAAGCAATAAAATCACATTCAGCATTTTTTGTGCATTTCCCTTTAGAAATTAACAACTCAATTTCAGTTTGTAATTGGTCTAATTCATTGCGATCTTCTTCCTGAGAGATTGCCGAACTATTAGAACAACTAAAAACGATTGCCATAATAGCAATCGTTTTAAAAGTATTTTTAAGAATGTTCATAATATTGGTTTTTGACAATTACAATTTAGTAACAATAATCAAACCATTATATATATTAACAAAATTCTTCGTAAGCACCTGCTAAATTTCCAGCAATCACTTGAGCAGTTCTTCCTTCAATATGGTGACGTTCCAACATATGAACCAAAGCACCATCTTTAAACAATGCGATTGCTGGTGATGATGGAGGAAAAGGAATCATGTGTTCACGAGCAGTTCCTACGGCATCCGTATCTACACCTGCAAAAACAGTTACCAAGTTTGTTGGTTTTTTATCAGCCAGTAAAGAAGCAATGGCTCCTGGGCGGCAAGTTCCAGCTGCACAGCCACAAACAGAGTTTACAACAACTAAGGTTGTTCCTTCTTTTTGTAATGCCGTTTCAACTTCTTGTGATGTTTGTAATGATGAAAAACCTGCATTTTCTAATTCTTGTTGCATTGGTTTTACAATTTCTAATGGATACATATTTTTAGATTTATATAGTTAGACGTAATAATTTTGCAAACCTACATAAATTTTTTGTTTTGAAATTATTGAGAAAAACAAAAATGGCTGATAACTAAAAGTTTATAGATATTTTAACAACTGTAAAATCGAAATTCGTTCGTTTACTAACAATTAAACTTATATTTGCAGCCTTTAAAACATATGTATGGCAAATTTTATTAAATGGCTTGGAGCAGGATTGGGTTTTTCATTAGGAGGACCAATTGGAAGTATTCTGGGTTATGTGGTTGGGAATTTTATTGAAGGATTCACAAAAAGCGATATTGAATCGGCAAATAATTACAGAGTCTCAGATGGAAATGCGCAATCGGGTGATTTTGAGATAAGTTTATTGTTACTATCCTCAGTGGTAATAAAATCAGATGGAAAAGTTGACCAAAGGGAGTTGAATTTTGTAAGAGATCACTTTAAAAGAATGTACGGCGAGGAAAGAGCAAGTCAGGCATTTAAACTTTTTAGTGGCTTTATTAAAAATAACCAAATTTCAACCAGAGAAGTTTGTACACAAATTCGTCAGAATTTAACGCATGCCTCTCGTTTGCAATTGATGCATTTTTTGTTTGGGATTGCAAAGGCGGATGGAGCTGTTTCAGAAGCTGAAGTGCATTCAATTAAAACCATTGCAGGTTATTTATATATCAATCAGTATGATTTTGAATCTATAAAAGCCATGTTTTATGATAGTTCAGAAAGCTCATATTTGATTTTAGAGATTGAAAAAACAGCTTCGAATGATGAATTGAAAAAGGCTTACAGGAAAATGGTAAAAAAATACCATCCCGATAAATTACAGCATTTAGGAGAAGAACATGTAAAAGGGGCAGAAGAAAAATTTAAGCAAGTTCAAAAAGCCTATGAGCAGATACAAAAAGAGCGGGGATTGTAAGAATATTTCATTTTTTCGACTATATTTGTATAAATACTTTTAATAGACACTTCAATTTAAACAAATATAGGGTTAATAAAAAGTTGTTATAAAGATTTTAACCCCAATAGTAAGAATGGCGCCTCAATTTTGAGGCGCTTTTTTCATGTTAAATATTGTGAAATAGCTGTTGGCCCTTCCAAAAGCGTTTTTACTATTTGAAGTGTACCATCTTTTTGAGTCGTAGTTTGCCATTTAATTAATGATATTTTCATATCTACAATTTCAATTCCAGTGATAAATCTGGGGTGTACGCAACTTCCATCATTAAAATAATGTAATTCATTTGGTTCTGGAAAGCGCGGTCTGTGCGTATGTCCGGCAATTACCATTTGATTGTTGTTTTCTGAAATCCATCTTTCTAAAGTGCGTTCAACTCTTATTAAATCTCTATAGTTTTTTGCAGGACTTGCCGGATTTTTGATGCCAATTACCTGCAGTGGCGACCACAAAATTCTCACTAAAAATCGATTAAATTTCCAAAAAACATAATTAAATAAATCAGCCTGATGACCATGTATCAAAAGAATATTTTTTTCTTTTCCGTCAACTTCTAAAACAATACTTTCATCAAAAGTTAATTTTTCCATTAATAGTTTAATATCTCCTGTATTTTTATCGAAATACTTCCCAAATAGTTTTTTAACTTTATTAGGGTTTCTCAGAACCATATCATGATTTCCCCATAATAAATGCAGTCGTTCTTCTAAATAGAAATCTTTCATTAATAGAAAAATATCTTCATGTGCTTCAAAAATATCTTCGAACTTATTGTTTTCCCAAAGTTCTATTCCATCACCTAGCTCAAAATAGCTATAACCTCCTTCGAAATAGGTTCTTAATGCATGATAATATATATTTCTGTTATGTGCAAAATCATCACCGTGACCATTATTTCCCTTATGAACATCACTAAAAAAAATAAATTTTGAATCTTTTGAGAGCTGTATTTTTGTTGCGCTTTTGAAACTTCTGGATAGTATTTTTTCAAGTATTTTATACATTCAATAAACCATATGTTTAATAGCGGTTTAAAGCTACAAAAAACCATAGATATTACTTAAACTTTTTGCAATTTATAGCACTATTATTT
Source organism: Bacteroidota bacterium (assembly GCA_015767395.1). The sequence continues at coordinate 11,659 of JADWMI010000042.1, forward strand.
TGAAGAAAATACGTAATTTCGCAAACTAATTGAATTAAGGCTGAAAAATGAGTAAAAAATTTAGAGAATATAAAGGATTGGACCTCACTAAAGTAGCAAATGAAACTTTAGCGTTTTGGGAAGCAGAAAATATTTTCGAAAAAAGTATTGTAACAAGAGATGAAAATAAGCCATATGTATTTTTTGAAGGGCCACCTTCAGCAAATGGTTTGCCGGGTATTCACCATGTTATGGGGCGTGCTATTAAAGATGTCTTTTGTCGCTATAAAACCCTTCAAGGTTTTCAAGTAAAAAGAAAAGCGGGATGGGATACGCATGGATTGCCAATTGAATTAGGTGTGGAAAAAGATTTGGGGATTACCAAAGAAGATATTGGAAAAAAAATTACTGTTGAAGAATATAATGACGCTTGTAGACAAGCAGTATTGCGTTATACTGATATTTGGGAAAATCTTACCTTAAAAATGGGACATTGGGTAGATATGGAAGATCCGTATGTAACCTACAAACCAAAATACATGGAAACTGTGTGGTGGTTATTGGCTGAAATGTATAAGAAAGGATTGATTTATAAAGGTTATACCATTCAACCATATTCTCCAAAAGCGGGTACTGGTTTAAGTTCACACGAATTGAATCAGCCAGGAACGTATCAAGATGTCACAGATACTACTGCTGTTGCCCAATTTAAAGCAGTAAAGAATACATTGCCTGAAATGTTACAGAATGTTGAAGGAGATATTCACTTTTTAGCTTGGACAACAACACCTTGGACATTGCCGTCGAACACAGCATTGACTGTTGGAAAAAAGATTGATTACGTTTTGGTAAAATCTTTCAATCAATATACATTTGAACCAATCAGTGTTATTTTAGCTAAAAATTTAGTTGGAAAACAATTTTCAAAAAAATTCTTTGTTGTTGAAAATGAAGCACAATTAACAGAATATAAAGCCAATGATAAAAAAATTCCTTTTATAGTCGTTCAAGAATTTAAAGGAGCTGATATATTAGAAGCTAAATACGAACAATTATTACCTTACGCACTTCCGTATCAAAATCCTGAAAATGCGTTTAGAGTAATTGCTGGAGATTTTGTAACGACTGAAGATGGAACAGGAATTGTTCACACAGCACCTACTTTTGGAGCTGATGATGCTTTGGTTGCCAAACAAGCAAGTCCAGAAGTACCGCCATTGCTGGTTTTAGATGACAATGGAAACCCAGTTCCTTTAGTAAATTTACAAGGGAAATTCACCAAACATATGGGTGAATATGCAGGGAAATATGTGAAGAATGAATATTACAATGAAGGTGAGGCTCCGGAACGATCAATGGATGTTGATTTAGCTATTAAATTAAAAGAAGAAAATAAAGCATTTCACGTAGAGAAATACCGTCACAGTTACCCACATTGTTGGAGAACTGATAAACCAATTTTATACTATCCATTAGATTCGTGGTTTGTAAAAGTTACAGACAAGCGTGATAGAATGTTTGACTTAAATAATACCATTAATTGGAAACCAAAATCGACCGGAGAAGGGCGTTTTGGAAACTGGTTAAAAAATGCCAACGACTGGAACTTATCTCGATCGCGTTATTGGGGAATTCCATTGCCAATTTGGAGAACAGAAGATGGATCCGAAGAAATCATGATTGGTTCTGTTGAAGAATTAAAAACTGA
>JADWMI010000175.1 GCA_015767395.1 Bacteroidota bacterium
AAGATACAAATGGTTTTATGTGGCTTGCAACAGTTAGTGGCCTTTTTCGCTACGATGGTTATGAAGTAGTTCCTTTTAAAAACGATAGGTCCAGTACTATAGATTATTCTACAGGACATTTCAATGTTATCAAAAAAGGAAATAAAAATGAATTATGGGGAGGTAGTACTTCAGGTTTGATTTATTTTGATACTTCTACTGGCAAAAATAAAAAGATTGAGCTAGGCGGAGACAGGAATGTTAGATGTATTCTAAAGCAAGGAGACTCAATTCTATGGGTTGGAACAAATGATGGATTGTTTAAAGTTACTATTTCAGATGAATCTTTTAAACTCTACAATCAACAAAATTCAAAATTAAGCTCAAACATCATCCGCTCTTTATACCTGTCAAGTTCAAACGAGTTGTGGGTTGGTACTTTTAACGGTTTAAATCACTTAAGCCAAGACGGAAAAATCAAAACTTATAATTTAAAAAACAATTATAAACCAGAACTCGAAAACAACTTAATACTTGATATACAACCATATTCAGTTGCTTCTGATAGTTTGCTTTGGATTGGTAGTGAAACGGGCTTGGTATTGTTTAATACCGATAGCGAAACGTATGATGTTTTTAATAAACAAAACACCAATATTATAAATGAAGTAGTAAAATGTGTATACTCAAAAATTCCGGGGCAGGTCTATTTTGGAACAGATTTAGGGTTTTATAAATACAATGTTCAAACGAAAGAAGTTAGTAGCTCTTTTCACAATCCTTTTAATGATTATTCAATAGCAAACAATGTAATACACGATATTTTTGAAGACAACAATGGACTGCTATGGTTGGCTACTGGCAATGGTATAAGCAAGCTAAATTTTAAACAAAACAAGTTTCAATTTACACCAATTTACACGCAATATGAAAATCAAATTGTAGGCACACAGGTAAACAATATTTACAAAGATAAAAACGGGGCAGTTTGGTTAGCTACTACACATGGTGTTAAGGTATTACATAGTGATGGTGTCATTGAGGTATTCAGTGCTGAAAGTAGTCCCAACAGAAGAATTGTATTAAATACGGTATCCACAATTTCAGGAGATAAACTAGGGAGGATTTGGATTGGTACTGCCGGAGGAATAAATGTATGGGATCCTAAAACACAGGAAATGCATACCATTACTGCGAATTTTGATGAAAATATAGGGCTTCGAACAAACTATATAGCCTCATTTATTACTCCTGATGACGGTTCATTTTGGGTGACCACCTGGGGAGAAGGAATCTATAAAGCACAAGGTGATTTTTCTAACGTCGATGCTATTACTTTTAGATTTATAGCTGATTTTAATACAGGCGTTTTTTCCGCAAATAAAAAAATATGGATTTTTGAGAACCAGAAAATGTTTGCTTTAAATATAGTAACTAACGAAGTAGAAACCTTTGAAACTTTAAACGAACGAATTAGAGATAAAGGTTTTTCTTCAATGCATGTTTCAAAACGAGGTGAGCTCTGGATGGGCTCCAATAATCTGCTCTTCAAATATAAAATTTCATCTGGAGAAATTCATGAATTTTCTATTAATACTGGGGGAAATAGTATGCTAGACAACCTAGTGGAAGACCATTCTGGAAATATTTGGGGTACTACCTTAACTTCTATCGTTAAATTTAATGTGGATAAAAATAGTTTTGAAACGTATCCTAAGAATGAAGGGATTCCGCTTGATAATTTTATTTCATATAGTAAGGCAGTAGCTGAAGATGGACAAATATTTTTTGGTGGAAATGATGGCTATGTCTCTTTTTATGCTGATGACATTAAAAAATCAGACTTTCAGCCCAACCTGATAATTAGTAATTTGTCTGTTGGAGGAGCCGATATTTATTCATTAAATGAAATTGGAAGTGCTAATAAAACAACTAAACAGATTTCTTTTTTTGATAAAATTATTTTAGAGCACAATCAGAATTCGTTTCAATTAAAATTTTCGTCATTAGACTTGGCTGAACCTGAACGTAATATTTATGCTTATAAACTAGAAGGTTTTGATAATGATTGGATTTATACAACCGGAGATAGAAACTATGCCTCTTATGCTAACTTACCACAGGGAGATTATACTTTTTTGGTTAAAGGTACCAATAATGATGGTGTTTGGTTTGAGAATGAAACAGCTTTAAACATTAGTATTAAACCACCTGTTTGGGCAAGTCCTTTAGCTATTGGTTTTTATTTATTCATTCTTATAATTGCTGTTATTCTACTAAAAAACACGTACAAGAAAAAAATTAAATGGGAAGAAGAAATTAAGCTTATTAGAGTAGAAAAGAAAAAAAACGAAGAAATTGCATTGTCAAAACAAAGACTCTTTACAAATATTTCCCATGAGTTTCTAACGCCATTGGCATTAATAATGGGGCCTGTTGAAAATTTGATGCAGCATAGTCAATTGAATCATTCCGATAGTTTGTTAGTTTCTTTGATACAAAAAAATGCGCAGCGACTTCTTTCTTTAATTAATCAGTTGTTAGATCTTCGCAAAATTGAAACCAATACCTTAAAATTAAAACCTGAAAGATTTGATGTCATTGATTTGTGTCAAAAGCAATATGAACTATTTAAGGATTTAGCTGAAAATAAACAGATTAAATATAGGTTTGAAGCTTCTAATCAATCCATAATTTATGAAGGTGACAAGGTTCGTTTCGAATCCGTTATTCAAAACCTGTTGTCTAATGCATTCAAATTTACTCCAGAAAATGGCGAAATAGCATTTAAAGTGGAGATCTTAGATCAATCTATTATAAAAATACGGATTAAAGATACTGGTATTGGAATTCCCAACGAAAACAGGGATCAAATATTTAAACGCTTTTATCAAGATGCATCCTATTCAACAAAAAACGCTGGTTATGGTATCGGACTGAACCTTGCAAAAGAGTATTGCGAATTAATGAAGGGAAAAATTTGGTTTGAAAGCGAACCAGGGAAAGGATCAACATTTTTTGTTGAATTGCCCATTCAAATAATCAATACTATAGAGGAACCAGTTGAAATTGTAACTGAATATTCATCTATAGACACAGCATTAGCGGAAAAATACATACCCAATAGAAATCTTAACCTGCCAACGTTATTATTGGTCGATGACCATGCAGATACCTTAAAATATTTACAACTTAGTTTAAAAGAACACTATTCAATTCTTATAGCAAACAATGGCGAAAAAGCTTTCAAAGTATTGAAGCAGCATAAAGTAGACTTAATTGTTAGCGATGTAATGATGGATGAGATGAATGGCATTGAATTTTGTAAAAAAGTAAAACAGCAACCTAAATATGAAAGTATACCAGTTATATTACTAACGGCCAAAACAATGGCTGCTCAAAGAGTAGAAGGATTTCAAGCGGGGGCAGATGCATATATGACAAAGCCCTTCAATATGGAATTGCTAAAAATTCAAATTAAGAATTTAGTCGAAAAAAATCAGAAGATTAAAGATCAGTTTAAGCGGAAATTGATTCTAGGAAATCAGGAAGTTGAGGTGCAGTCAGCTGATGAAAAACTCATGCAGGAAACTATTCAGTATATTAACAAGCACATTACAAACACCGATATTAATTTGGAGAATATGGCCAATTCAATTGGGGTTAGTTATTCAAGTTTATATCGAAAAATTAAAGCTCAAACTGGATTAAGATTGAATGAACTTGTTCGTGATATAAGACTTAAGAAAGCGGAGCACTTAATTAAAACAGGGAAATTGACGATCTCTGAAGTTATTTATGAAACAGGCTTTTCCAGTCACTCTTATTTTGCAAAATGTTTTAAAAAAGAATATGGAGTAGCTCCAAACAAATACCACCAATCAAAAAAATAGCCTAAATTATTTTTTATTCATCAATATTCAACGTGATTATCTAACGCGTTGAATATAGGTAGCTTACATGTATTCAGTGTCGAATATGTATTTGTATTTGACAAAAATGTATTCAAATCTTTCCATTTTGTCTTCATAATAGTAGATTACAATCCTGCCTTGCCAACCCATTCAATATAAATTTGGACATCACTAAAGATAAAAGTCTGGATAGAATGGAACAGCGCAAAAAGTATAAAATTACAATTTCCTTGTTAAGTGCAATCATCGTATTGGTGCTAACATTAATTATGTACATCGTTTTTTATTCTGGATAGCCTATCAAATTTAATTGATAAAAAAAACCAAAATTTAACTCAAACTCAATTTTAATTAAAAACAACAATCAAATGAAAAGTAAACTGTTAACACTTATTCTAATCCTATTTACAGGAATTGGAATTTTACAAGCTCAGAAGATCTCGATCTCGGGAACAGTATCTGATGCTAACGGAACACCCTTACCTGGTGTAACTATAGTTGTAAAAAACACAGCTAAAGGAGCATCTACCGATTTTAACGGAAATTATGTAATATCCGATGTAACTAAAGGAGAAACCTTGGTTTTCTCATTTATTGGTTTTTTAAACCAAGAAGTTGTCGTTGAAAACTCAAACAAATTAAATGTTCAATTAGCTGAAGATACTACAAGTCTTGACGAAGTTGTAGTAATTGGTTATGGATCAGTAAAGAAAAAAGATGCAACTGGTGCCGTAGCTGTTGTGAGCGAAAAGGACTTTCAAAAAGGATACATCAAATCTCCCGCACAGTTAATTGCCAACAAAGTACCAGGTGTACAAATTACATCTAGCGCTGGCGCAGGTCCAGGAACAACTATTCGTATTCGTGGAGGTTCTTCATTAAACGCTAGTAACGATCCACTTATTGTAATTGATGGCGTGCCTACTCAAAATGCGGATGCACTTAATAAAATAAACCCGAACGATATTGCTTCGTTTAGTGTATTGAAAGATGCATCTGCAACGGCAATTTATGGGTCTAGAGGTTCTAATGGTGTTATTTTAATAACAACAAAACGAGGATCAACGAATGATATTAAATTTACATTTTCTTCACAAGTTTCATCGTCGAGTGTTATAAATAAAGAAGATGTATTAACAGGAGATGAATATCGTGAATTAGCGCAGGAAGCTGCTGATTATGCTGGAGCTGACATCAGTACTTTTGATCTTAGAGATGGTAATACCGATTGGCAAGATGAAATTTTTAGGTCTGCCCTAAGTACGGAGCAAAACTTTAGCATGTCTGGTGGTTTAAAGAATCTACCATATCGTTTGTCTCTTGGTTATATGGATAATGAAGGTGTGGTACTTACGAACACTTATAAACGAACAAATGTTGCTTTAAATTTAAATCCAAGGTTTTTAAAAGATCACTTAAAGGTAGATGTAAGTATTAAAGTATCAAATGAGGATGCGAGATGGGCAGATAGTAGAGTTT
>JADWMI010000176.1 GCA_015767395.1 Bacteroidota bacterium
GTATGAAACCAGGAGTTGTTGCCTGTTCACATCATATTGGGCGTTGGCGCAGACCGCAAGATCAAATGGGAAACCGTTGGGCAACCAATACAGTGAATATTGAGGGTGATGGCAAAGGAGCATGGAAAATGAATACTATTTCAGGAATTAAACCATTTGAATCCAGCGATAAAGATTCAAAACGAATCTTTTGGAAAGACGGAGGTGTACACCAAAATATCACGCATGCGGTACATCCGGATCCAATTAGTGGAATGCATTGTTGGCATCAAAGGGTTCGTATTGAAAAGCCAGGAAAGGATGAAAAATACGGCGATATTTTTGTAGACACCAATAAGTCTCACGAAGTTTATAAAGAATGGATGGCCATGACACGTCCGGCTCCTGGGCCAAATGGGGAACGCAGACCGCTGTGGTTTAATAGAGCTTTTAGACCCGATGATTCAACCTATTATTTTGATAAAAAGGAGGAGTAAATGGTTCATGTAAATTTTCGAATTTTTTTTATTTTTGTTTCTTAAATCGAATTTTACCAATGTTATAACCAAAAATAAGTTTAGACTTTGTAATGTTTAAGAGCGCTTTATTATTATAATTTAGATTGGTACTATAGAAACTATTAAAAAAGGTGAAATTAATATAGTATTTCTTTCTATTGTAACCTAATGATGCAAAAACATCGGCTTTATAAATAAATAAGTTCGAGGGCTCGTAACTACCAAATACAGTATTTACTTTTTTGTATTCTAAACCTACACCGGGAGCAACATATATGGAAGCAAAGAAATGGGCAGGTAAAACAAAATAGGAGGACACCCCAGCTTCGAGACCACCACCGTAGCCTGAAAACTTGGTTATTTCAGCTTGATTATTAAAATATGGAGTGCCTTCAATAGGAGGGATAATAGAAATTCCGTTGGCATCGAGTTTATTAAATATGAAAAAACCACCAAGCCCATATGAAACAGTAGTTTTATCTAGCGCTGAAAGTCCCGATTTCATTTCACGAACCGTAATATCCTTTTTGCTTAAAAAATGAAGATAACTAAGCCCTATTGAAAATATGGAAATGTTGTCTCTAAATATATCTATATCGTTTTTACTACCAGCAACGTTGTATCCATGAACGTTTTCCAAAGTAAAAGTGATTAAATTCTTTTTGTAAAGTGCAGCACCTTCGGCAGCAAACTTTGTAGTAGGTGCTTCTTTATTGGTTTTAAGGTTAAAAAGAATATCTATAATTAATTTTTGATTGGCAATACCAACACCAATACCAAAAGGATTGTTTGGGGTGTACTTTAGAGATTCATTGTTGTTTTTTAAAAGAAACAGTTGTTGTTTGAAATTCGAAACCAATCTAACAGACCAATCTAAATTTTCACTAAATAAGTAAGTGTTTTCTAATATTGATAGTTTTGGAATGGTGTCTGATCTAATAAAATTGGAAGAAAATGCGAAATTCACCCATATAAAAATGACTATTTATAAATATATTTTAATCATGACTTTTTTAATATTCGTAAGTATAGGTGAAGCTAAGAAAATTAATTACCATTAAAAACTTGTTTAGCAAGAATATGATCATCCAGTTTGTTTTTTTTCTAAAAAGAGAAAACTAGATAGTTGAATTGGAAAATTAATAAATATCTTTAATTGTTAGAAAGGAATAACCCATGGTTGTTTTTCAATTTGAATAGTATCTATTTGAATCAAATGATTGCATTATGTTTGTAACTTCAAAATTAGTTTCCAAATGAATAAAGAGATTGAACGAAAATTTTTAGTAAAAGGGGATTTTAAAAATTTAGCTGTAAAAAGCTATCAAATTGCACAAGGGTTTTTATCTACTGTTCCCGAAAGAACCGTTCGCGTAAGAATAAAAGACCATCAAGGTTTTTTAACCGTTAAAGGGATTGGAAATGCTTCTGGACTCACCCGTTTTGAATGGGAAAAGGAAATTTCAATTGAAGAAGCCAATAGCCTATTAGCCATTTGTGAGCCTGCCATTATCAAAAAAACAAGGTATATTATTCCAGCGTCTAATGACTTATTTTTTGAGGTTGATGAATTTTTAGGCAGTAACGTTGGACTTCTAATTGCAGAAATAGAACTTCCTGAAGAAACAACTTTTTTTAAAAAACCCGATTGGCTTGGCACTGAGGTTACCGGAATAACTAAATATTATAATTCGACCTTATCAAAAAAACCATTTAACGAATGGTAAATAATAAGTATATTGCTGCTTATAAAAATTGAATAAATGTTAGAGTTTGCTGCCATTATTATTTTAGGTGTAGTTGCCTATTGGGTTGCCTGGAAATTTAAAATTCCAGCGATTTTACCTTTAATTTTAATTGGTTTAACTGTAGGACCACTTTCAACTTTTTTCACAGAAGACGGGAAACAATGGATTCAGCCAGTATGGAATGGAACAGAAGGTTTATTTCCCGGCGAACGCTTATTTAACTTTGTTTCCTTAGCCATTAGTATTATTCTTTTTGAAGGCGGACTTACCCTTAAAAAAGAAGAGGTTTTAAATGTTGGGCCCGTAATTGGTAAGTTAATTACTTTGGGTTCTGCAGTTACTTTTTTTGGTGGAGGTATCGCTGCCCATTATATTTTTAATTTAAATTGGGATATTTCTTTTCTGTTTTCAGCTTTAATAATTGTTACAGGACCTACTGTAATTGGACCTATTTTAAGAAATATTCCGTTGAAAAAAGATGTTTCGGCAGTATTAAAGTGGGAAGGAATTTTAATAGACCCTATTGGGGCATTGGTTTCAGTCTTGGTGTTTGAGTTTATTAGCGTTGGTCAGGGATATGATTATACAAAAGAGGCGTTGGTAGAGTTTTCTAAAATTGTAATTATTGGTATTTCCATAGGTTTTACGGCGGCTTATTCACTGTATTACAGTTTGAAATTCAAGTTTATTCCTCATTATTTGTTAAATGTAATTACCCTGGCAAGCGTATTATTTGTATTTGTTTTATCTGATTTATTTGCGCACGAATCGGGTTTACTCGCCGTGGTAATTATGGGAATGGTTCTTGGAAACATGAAACTGACAGAAATAAAGGAAATTCTTTATTTCAAAGAATCATTGAGCATCCTTTTAATTTCAATTCTATTCATTTTATTATCAGCCAATATTAGTGTTGATGATTTATTATTACTTTATAAATGGGAAACATTAATGTTATTTGGTGTTGTGGTTTTTGTATTGAGGCCTTTAGGCGTGTTTTTAAGTACGGCAGGTTCGGGTTTGAAATTCAATGAAAAACTTTTTATTAGTTGGGTAGGTCCTCGTGGAATTGTAGCGGCAGGGATTGCATCGCTATTTGGATTAAAATTAGAAATGCAAGGCGAACCAGGTGCTGAATATATTACTCCAATGGTTTTTATGATCGTGCTTGGAACGGTACTGTTAAACGCAACCACTGCTCGTTTTTTCTCAAAAATACTGCGTGTGTTTTTAAAATCGTCTGAAGGGATTATGATTATTGGAGCCACAAATTTTTCGCGATTAATTGCTAATTATTTAAAGAAAAATGGCAGAAGGGTTGTATTAATTGATAACAATGCCAATCATATAGAAAAAGCAAAGTCACTTAACTTAGAAGCGATTCAAGGAGATATTTATTCTGATGAATTGGCGGAAAATATTGAATTCAATGATATTGGTTATTTGTTAGCGCTAACGGGCGGTAGTCAAGTAAACGAATTTGCGCTTGAAAAATTCTCCCCTATTTTTGGTGAAAATGGCGCTTTTAGAGTTATTTCTACGGAAGAATTGCTTGAGGGAAATGCGGATAGTATAAAAAACCTATTTACTCATAAAGATGATTTTTTAAATTTAAGTGAAATAGTTAGGGATTTCCCGTTGGTAAATGAAGTTATTGTTAGTTCTCATAAGCATTATCTGGAATTAATGGATGAAATTAATGAAGAACGTCAAGCCTCTCCAATGTTTTTAAAAGATAGTGAAGGGGTAATTCATATCATTTCGTCTCTTAAAGATGATTTTAAAATTGAAAATGGGAGCGTTTTAATCTATTTAGGAAAAACAATTATATAGAAAATTAATTGTGATATGGATTTATTCAACACCAGTTCCATTCAAAATATACTTCCTTTTGATGGTGAAGTTTTAAATTTCGGTTTGGTGTTAAATTCAAATTTTTGCAAATATTATTTTAGTAAATTTTTAGGTGCTGATTTTTGGGAGCAAGATGCTTTTATGATGTTTGGAAATCAGATAAAAACCAATAGGAAGGTAGCTTGGTTTGGAGATTTAAATTACCAATATTCATACTCAAATTCCGTAAAAATCGCATTAAATTGGACACCAGAATTACTTTATTTAAAAGAACTGGTTGAATTAAAAACAGGAGAAAAGTTTAATTCATGCCTGTTAAATTTATATCACAATGGCGGTGAAGGAATGGGTTGGCATAGTGATAACGAAAAGGAATTGGGAGAGCAACCAGTAATAGCTTCTTTAAGTTTGGGAGCTGCCAGAAAATTTTCATTTAAACACAATCAAACAAAACAAAAAATAGATATTGTTCTTGAAGCTGGAAACTTGTTATTAATGAAAGGTGAAACCCAAAAAAGTTGGATGCACAGTTTGCCTAAAACTAAAAATGTTGAAAAACCACGGATTAATTTAACATTTAGATATATTTATAATTGAAACTATAATAGTTCTAATGAGTAAGATTAAAAATATTAGATGGGGAATTATTGGTTGTGGAAATGTAACCGAAGTTAAAAGTGGTCCGCCATATTATAAAGTTGAAGGGTTTGAGCTAATTGCCGTTATGAGACGTGATGAAATAAAGGCGAAAGACTATGCAGAAAGACATCATGTTAAAAAGTATTATACCAATGCCGATGACTTGATAAATGACCCTGAAGTAGATGCAATTTACATTGCAACACCACCAGATAGTCATAAATATTATGGATTAAAAGTAGCCGCTGCAGGAAAACCATGTTGCATTGAAAAACCATTGGCTCCAAATTATAGCGATAGTTTTGAAATTTATGAAGCATTCAATAAAGTAAACTTACCACTTTTTGTTGCCTATTATAGAAGATCGTTACCTAGATTTAATCAGGTTAAAATTTGGTTAGAAAATAAAGCAATAGGAGAAGTAAGGCATATAAATTGGCATTTGAGTAAACCTGCAAATGAAATTGATTTGTCTTCAGTATATAATTGGAGAACAGATAAAAAGGTTGCTATTGGTGGTTATTTTGATGACTTAGCCAGTCATGGACTGGACTTATTTACTTATTTATTGGGAGATATACAAGAGGCAAAAGGCATAGGTTTAAATCAGCAAGGATTGTA
>JADWMI010000177.1:0-1327 GCA_015767395.1 Bacteroidota bacterium
GCTGGACTATTTTCAATACTACTATTTTCTTGTGGAGGTGGAAGTGATGATGATGACATACCTGTTATAGATACGCCTTCAAACCTTGTAATTGAAGCAACTATTTTGGGTGCTAATGCTACCTTTCCTAATGGAGACGGAAGTGGAACTGTCACGCTTAATTTTTCAGCAGATAATACTACCCTTTACAAAATTAATATGGGGAATGGTGAAATTAAAGAAACTTCATCAAATGAATTAACATATACCTATTCTGGTGCAGGACTTAGAACATTTGAAATTTATATTTCAGCCTATAAAGGGGCTGATTTTGTTTCTAAAAGTACAACGATCACTATAAAAATAAATTCAGGATTACTTTGGGCTGATGAATTTGATACTTCTGGATCTCCAGATAGCAACAAATGGAATTATGATATTGGAACCGGCGATTGGGGTTGGGGAAATAATGAAGCTCAATATTATACTAATAGATCTGAAAATGTAAAGGTAGAAGGAGGTTTTTTAAAAATTACAGCCAAAAAAGAATCGTATGAGGGATCAGAGTATACTTCATCACGATTAAAAACACAGGGAAAGTTTGACTTTACCTATGGTAGAGTTGAGGTTAGAGCAAAACTTCCTAGCGGAGGTGGAACTTGGCCTGCAATATGGATGCTTGGATCTAATATATCTACTGTTAGTTGGCCAGCTTGTGGTGAAATTGATATTATGGAACATGTTGGTAATAACCAAGGGACTGTTTCAAGTGCCATGCACACACCTTCTAGTAATGGAGCTACTCAAAATCATGGAGATCAATATTTTGATGATGTTTCAACAGCATTTCATGTATATGCAGTTGAATGGACGGAAGAAAAAATGGTGTTTTCAGTTGATGATAAAGTACATTACACTTACAATCCATCAACAAAAAACAGTAGTACCTGGCCATATGATGCACCACAATTTATCATATTGAATGTTGCAATGGGTGGCGGATATGGAGGAACAATAGATTCAAATTTCACAGAATCAACAATGGAAATTGATTACGTTCGAGTATATCAATAGTAATTTATGAATAGTTTAAGTTTGTTTTAATTTGTATACAGCCATTTTTATATTTTTTGAAAATGGCTGTATTACAAATAAATCTAATGTAATTGTGCTTAAATGATTGCATTAATGACAAAATAGTACAAATATATTTCAGTAACGGAGCTTACTTTTGTATTTGTTACCAATAAGTAAAACGGTAAAAATGAATTTAAAAAATAGTGTATTTCTTTTTGTAATGCTTATTTCATTGTTCTCTTGTGGCGGTGACGGAGATAATGATATTGAT
>JADWMI010000177.1:1427-5342 GCA_015767395.1 Bacteroidota bacterium
CCATCAAATTTAGTTTTTGAAGCTAACATTGTAGGTCAAGATGAAACACATCCTAATGGAGACGGAAGCGGAACTATTATTCTTAATTTTTCAGCTGACGATGCTACACTATACAAAATTAATATGGGCAATGGTGATACTAAAGAAACTTCAGCAAATGAATTAACCTATACCTATTCTGGTGACGGACTTAAAACATTTGAAATTTATATTTCAGCTTACAACGAAGATGAATTTATATCTGCAAATATTAGTGTAACTGTTCAAATAGGTACTGACACTGGCTGGAATCTTATATGGGCTGATGAATTTGATGTTGACGGAGCCATAAATTCAGATAATTGGTTTCATCAAACGCAGTTGCCTGCAGGTGGTAACTGGTATAATAATGAAGTACAGCATTATACAAATCGTACGGACAATTCTTATGTAAGTGATGGAACATTAAAAATTATAGCAAAAAAAGAATCGTTTACTAACCAAGGGCATACAAAACAATATACTTCTGCTAGATTGAACTCTAAGTTTGCTTTCACTTACGGGCGTATGGAAGTTCGTGCAATATTACCAACGGGTTCTGGTACTTGGCCGGCTATTTGGACGTTAGGAAAGAATATTAATGAGGATGGTGGCTATTGGGATATTGAAGGATTTGGAACTACTAATTGGCCTGCCTGTGGTGAAATTGATATAATGGAGCATTGGGGAAGTAATCAAAATTTTGTTCAAAGTGCAATGCATACACCTTCAAGTTCTGGAGGTACTGTAAATCATGGTGGTCAAACAATTTCTACGGTGTCAAGTCAATTTCATACCTATGTTCTTGAATGGACTGAAGAAGAAATGGTGTTTAGTGTTGATGATGTTGTGCATTATACCTACAATCCGAGTCCTAAAGATTCGAGTACATGGCCTTTTGTTGCTGATCAGTATATTTTACTAAATATTGCTATAGAACCTGGTATTGCAGAAAGTTTTGTTCAAAGTTCTATGGAAATAGATTATGTAAGGGTATATCAATAGTCATTTATTTATGGTTAATTTTTTTTTAGTTTCATTATATAATAATTAATATGCATTATAAATTCTCAATTAAAAGTATTTCGGTTTTTATTATAACTACACTCATAATAAGTAGCTGTGAAAACTCAAAACAATCAGAAAAAATGGCAGATTCAACTAATATTGTTGAGACCCCTATTAAAACAAAAATTTCAAAAAGTGCTGTTTATACAACTTCAACAAATAGCAATGTTAAATTACAATTAACAAATGCAAATATTGCGTTTTCAGATTTTAAACAACCTTTAGAAACGGAGGCATCAATATTTGTAAACACATCAAGAAAACATCAAACATTTGTTGGTATTGGAGCTGCTTTAACCGATGCTTCTGCAGAAACATTCTACAAGTTAAAAGAAGATCAACAAAAGCTTTTTATGCAGGCTTATTATAGTGTAGATAAAGGAATTGGTTATTCATTAGCCAGAACCATTATTCATAGTTGTGATTTCTCAACAGCAAGTTATACCTATATTGAAGAAGGTGATGAAGCGTTAAAAACATTCAATATAGATCACGATAAAGAATTCAGACTGCCTTTTACAAAATTAGCCATTGCAGCGGCTGGAGGTACATTAAAAATGTATGCAAGCCCTTGGAGTCCGCCAGCATTTATGAAAACCAACAATAATATGTTGCAAGGCGGTAAATTAAAACCAGAATTTAATCAGGCCTGGGCAAGTTATTATGCGAAATTCATTAAGGCATATGAAAAAGAAGGTGTTCCAATTTGGGGGCTTTCTATTCAAAATGAGCCAATGGCAAAACAAACTTGGGAATCTTGTATTTATACAGCTGAAGAAGAACGTGACTTTTTAAAAAACTTCCTAGGACCAACTTTAGAAAAAGAAGGTTTGGGAGATAAAAAAATTATTGTTTGGGATCATAACAGAGATTTATTGTTTGAAAGAGCGAATGTAATTTTAAGTGATCCAGAAGCGAACAAATATGTTTGGGGAACAGGTTTTCATTGGTATGAAGACTGGAAGGATGGTACGCCAATGTATAAAAACGTAGCACAAGTAAATCAGGCTTATCCTGATAAAAAATTAATTTTTACGGAAGGTTGTAATGAAAAATATGATCTAAGTAGAATAAAAGATCCAAAATTAGCAGAACGTTACGGAAAAGCAATGATCAATGATTTCAACAATGGAACAGTAGCTTGGACAGATTGGAATATTTTATTGGATCAAACAGGTGGTCCAAACCACGTAGGTAATTTATGTTTTGCGCCTGTTCATGGAAATACCCAAACAGGAAAATTAACCTTTACAAATTCATATTATTACATTGGGCATTTCTCAAAATTTATTCGCCCAGGAGCAAAAAGAATTTCAACAGGTACAACAGCAAACCATTTAAGTGCTACTTCATTTTTAAATGAGGATGGAAGTTTGGTTGTCGTTGCATTAAACGATAGTGACAACGCTATTGATTATATGTTAACAGTTGATGCCAAGACCGCAAAATTATCAATGCCAGCGCGTTCTATTCAAACAATAGTTTTAAACTAGCGCTTAATAAGTCATTTTAAGATATGTCAAGAAAAGTAATATTTATAGCATTTGTAGTTTCCTTAGGAGGCTTTTTATTCGGGTTTGATGCCGGAATTATTTCAGGCGTAATGTCCTATGCCGGACCAGAATTTAATTTAAGTGATGGGCAAACAGGTTGGGTGGTAAGTTCACCGTCGTTTGCAGCGATGATTGCAATGCTTATTTCAGGTCGATTAAGTGATGTTATTGGACGAAAAAAAATACTAATCGCGGTTGCATTTTTATATGCCATTTCTGCGTTGGCTTCGGCTTATGCAACCTCTTATGAAATGCTATATATTGCGAGAATGATTGGTGGATTGGCATTTGGAGCAGCACTTATTTTAGCCCCAACTTATATTGCTGAAATTTCTTCCGCAGAAAACAGAGGGAAGTTGGTTTCTATTCAACAATTAAATATTGTTTTAGGGTTTTTTGCTGCTTTTTTAAGTAACTACTATTTCAATAAAATAAATACTTCTGGCGATTCATTTTTAACCGATGAAAATGTTTGGAGATGGATGTTGGGAGTTGAATTTATACCAGCAATATGTTACTTTTTGTTTATGTTTTTTGTACCTAAAAGCCCACGTTGGTTGTGTTCAAAAGGAAAATTAAAAGAAGCTAAAATTATATTGAACAATCTATACGGTGAAAAACTCGCGAATATAGAGATTGCAGCCATTGAAAACAATGTAAAAGAGGACAAAAAGGATACGAAAGTTCCAATTTTAGAATTGTTAAAACCATCACTTCGTTTAATTCTAATTATTGGTTTGGTTCTTGGAGTATTGCAACAAATTACAGGTATAAATGCGGTGTATTTTTACGCAACTTCAATATTTAAACAAACAGGAATAGGAACTGATGCTTCTTTTGCTTCAGGAATATTACTGAGTTCAACAACGGTTGTTTTTACAATAATTGCAATCTTTTTAATTGATAAAATGGGGAGAAGACCATTACTGTTGGTTGGAATGGCAGGAATTGCAATAAGTTTATTGGTATGTGCTTATGGATTTAATCAGGCAACCTATGAATTGACTCCTGAAAAAATTGCAAAGTTTGAAAACTTTGATGCAAGTAAATTAGACCAGTTTGCGAATAAGAAATATGACAATGATTTGGATTTTAAAAACGATATGAAATCGGCTTTAGGAAATCAGGTTTATGCAAAAAATGAAGGCGCTATTTTAGAAGCAGCAACCACTATGAACGCTACTTTGGTGCTGATTGGTATTTTAGGCTTTATAGCCTGTTTCGCTTTTTCATTAGGTCCGGTAATGTGGGTGATGCTTTCAGAGTTATATCCAAT
>JADWMI010000178.1 GCA_015767395.1 Bacteroidota bacterium
TTACGGATTTTCTATGTACTCGAGATGGGACTTGAACCCATACGGACCTTACAGTCCACTGGATTTTAAGTCCAGCGTGTCTACCAATTCCACCACTCGAGCATTGGTATTTTTATGTTGTAGAGCGAAAGACGGGATTTGAACCCGCGACCCCCACCTTGGCAAGGTGATGCTCTACCCCTGAGCTACTTTCGCAGTCATTTTAATGAACGTAGCATTTATTATGTTTAAATGCGAGTGCAAATTTAATACAATTATGTAAACTACAAAGCCTTTTTATTAAATATTTAAAAGAATTTCTTAATCTCCTAATTTTAAGGTTGTAAATGTCTAATAAAAAAATACCTTTGCAGCAATTTAATAACATTTAATGCAAATATCTTCAGGTTCTATTCCTCAAAAAATGAATTTTTCAATTGTATTCGGCGATTTTAAGCAATTAACCAAGGTTGGTTTATCTTTAAGTGTGGTGTTTTCGTCCTTGGCAGGATATTTACTAGCTGTAGATGAAGTTCAATATTCAGTTTTGTTTATGCTGGCCATTGGTGGCTATTTAATGGTTGGCGCTTCGAATGCTTTCAATCAAATTATAGAAAAGGATACCGATGCTTTAATGAAACGAACCATGAATCGTCCTTTGCCTACAGGTAGAATGCACGTTTCAACAGCCATGGTTGTTGCCGTTTCGTTTACGATTGTTGGCTTGGCTATCTTGTATAGTATCAATCCAAAAAGCGCCTTGTTTGGAGCCATTTCAATATTTCTATATACAAGTGTTTATACGCCGCTAAAGGCAGTAACACCTTTATCTGTGTTTGTGGGTGCTATACCTGGAGCCATTCCATTTATGCTTGGTTGGGTTGCGGCAACAAACGATTTTTCAATAGAACCAGGAATGTTATTTTTAATTCAGTTTTTTTGGCAGTTTCCACATTTTTGGGCCATTGCCTGGTTGCAATTTGATGAATATAAAAAAGCCGGATTCAATTTAATGCCAATGGGGCAAAAAAATAAAAAGGCGGTAATTCAAATTATTATTTATACCATTTGTTTGATAATAGTTTCTGTAATTCCAGTACTAAAATTAACAGGAAGTTTCTATATTTACCCTGTAACAGCTGTTGTTTTAGTGGCATTGGGAAGTGTAATGCTGTATTATGCATTTAAATTGTACAAACATCAAACAAATAAAGAGGCTAGGCAATTAATGCTTTCGAGCGTTTTGTATATTACTTTAATTCAAATAATTTACGTTGTAGATAAATTTTTACATTAAATAAAATGAAACAAACTTTAGAACAAGAATACAAAACGGCAAAGCAAAAATCAGCAAAACCTATGTTATGGGTTTCTATGATTAGTATGACTATGATGTTTGCAGGTTTAACAAGTGCCTACGTGGTAAGTAGAAAAAGAAGCGATTGGGTTTCGTTTGATTTGCCTGCTGCATTTTATACAAGTACTATATTAATTATTTTAAGTAGTATTACGTTTATGCTGGCCAAACACTTTATTAAGAAAGACAATAGAAATCTAACAACTATAAATTTAGTTTTAACACTGTTATTAGGAATTGGATTTGTGTTTTTTCAGTTTGAAGGATTTAATGAATTGTTTAATGCCGGGTTGGTGTTTGCCGGCGCGCAAAGCACCGTTAAATCTTCTTTTATTTATGGGATTACGTTGGCACATATGGCGCATATTGCTGCTGGGCTAATTGTATTATTAGTGGTTCTTTACAATCATTTAAATAAAAAATATTCAGCGACCAATTCTTTAGGGTTGGAGCTAGGTGCTATCTTTTGGCACTTCGTAGATATTCTATGGATTTATCTGTTTTTGTTTTTCTATTTGGTTAGATAGTAAAAACAATGTATTTTTGGCGCAACTATAACTAAAAAAATCAAATTCAAACTTTATGGAAGCAACTATTGCTACTAAAACTAATGGAGAAACTTGGAGTGGAGGAGATAACAATCCTTTAGGCTCAAGTTACGGTAAAATGATGATGTGGTTCTTCATTTTATCTGATGCTCTTACTTTCTCAGGTTTCCTAGGCGCATACGGTCTTATGCGTTTTAAATTTATTGATTCTTGGCCAATTTCCGACGAAGTTTTCACCCACTTTCCATTTATGCACGGTGTACACGCACCTATGTACTATGTGGCTTTAATGACTTTTATTTTAATATTTTCATCGGTAACAATGGTATTAGCAGTTGATGCAGGTCATCAGTTGAATAAAGCCAAAGTAACTTTTTATATGTTTTTAACTATAATTGGTGGTGTCATATTCTTGGGGTCTCAAGCCTGGGAATGGAAAAATTTTATTGGTGGTTCTTATGGGGCTGTTCAATTAAACGATGGTAAAATAATTCAGTTTGTTAATGAAGATGGGCATCAAGTTACGCTAGAAAGTTTTGCTAAGTCTTCCCACTCTGAAAGAGTGCAGCACACAAAAAGTAAAGGATTGTGGTTTGTTGAAGAAGCTGCGTTACCAACTTATACGGTAAGTGAAGTTGTGGCTGGTTTTGAAGCGCATCCAGAATTAACAATAAGAACTGAAAAGATTGATGCAGAAACTAAGTCAAAAACAATTATTCCTCGTGAGCAGGCAATGTTTTATTTAAATGAAACCAAAGCAGTTGTTATAGGAGCAAACTTAAAAGTGAATGAATACGGAAATACGCTGTTTGCTGATTTCTTTTTCTTTATCACAGGTTTTCATGGTTTTCACGTTTTATCGGGAGTTATCATAAACATTATTATATTTTTTAATGTAATTATTGGAACTTATGAAAAGAGGAAAAGCTACGAAATGGTTGAAAAAGTTGGACTGTATTGGCACTTTGTAGATTTAGTTTGGGTATTTGTATTTACATTCTTCTACTTAGTTTAATTCATTAAAAGAAATTAAAATGACACACGAACAAGAACATCCGTCACATACAAAATTAATATGGAAAGTATTTGGAATACTTTCATTGTTAACTATCGTTGAAGTTGCACTCGGTATTGCTAAACCAGATGTACTTCATTTAACTAAAATATTAGGGACAAGTCCATTAAATATTATTTTCCTTGTTTTAACATTGGTAAAAGCCTATTATATTACTTGGTTTTTCATGCACATGGCCGATGAAAAAAAGAGCTTAAGACGCGCTGTTGTTTGGACAGCAATTTTCTTAATAATTTACTTAGCTGCTTTGTTGTTAATCGAAGGAAGTTATATAAATGATGTTTTGGGTCCGTTGGTAAAATGGAATTACTAAATAAATAAAATATTTTTAATAAGGAAAGGTGGTTTTTTAACCACCTTTTTTGTTTTAACTTTGTAGCATGAAAAAATTCTGGGTGCTTTTCAGTTTGTTTATATTACCATTGGTATTTTATATTTTTCTTTCAAAAGGAATTTATAAATATTCAAATTTGCCAATTTTAACAGAAGATGTTATAAATATAAGTGATTATACAAATCAAGAAGTTTCTTTTGAGGATAAACTTTCAGTGGTTTGTTTTTTGGGGAATGACATTGATACCGGTAAAGGAAGTTTGTTTAATTTGAATCAAACGATATATAAACGATATTATCTAAAGCCGTTTTTTCAAATTGTAGCCATACTTCCTGAAGGGACTAAAGAGGATTATAAAACGGCTATTGAAGAACTTTCAGTATATACTGATATTAGTAATTGGCATTTTGTTTATTTAAAAGAAGTAGAAATTCACAACTTATTTAATAGTCTTGAGACTCCTTTTCAATTGAATTCAAACTTATACTCAGAGAATGCTTTTATTGTTGATATGGACTTACGTTTACGTGGAAGAAAAGATGATGAAGATATAGAGGGCGGTAAATTATACGGTTATAATATGAAATCTATTTCTGTTTTGAAAAATAAAATGAAAGACGATATTGCTATTATTTATTATCAGCTAAAAAAGTCAGCTGAAAAAGAAAAACGAAGAAAAAGAGAAATTTAAAACCCATGAAAAAATATTCATACATAGGCGTTGCTTTTATTATATTGATTTTTGGAATTTATGCCATTCCAAAAATTGTAGATAAATTTAAAACACCGACATTAGTTAAAATAGCAACCGTTCCGAATTTTGACTTCACCAATCAGGATGGTGAATTGATTTCAAATGAATTTTATGAAAACAAGGTGTGGGTGGTAGAATTTTTTTTTACAACTTGCCCAACAATTTGCCCTAGAATGAATGAAAATATGGTGAAGATTCAGAATGAATTTTATGCGAATATTGATTTTGGAATTGCTTCCTTCAGCATCAACCCAAAATTTGATACTCCCGAAATTTTAAAAGCATATGCCAAAGCGCATGGTGCAACATTAAAAAACTGGCATTTTTTAACAGGCGACCAAGAAAAAATTTATGAATTGGCAAATACAGGATTCACGCTTTTTGCAGGTGAAAATAGCGATGCTGAAGGTGGGTTTGAACATTCGGGTATGTTTGCATTGATTGATAAAGAAGGAAATATTAGATCAAGATTGGATGAATTTGGAAACCCTATTGCTTTTTATGATGGCTTAGACCCTAAAGGTGTACAAATGATAAAAGAGGACATTGCAATTTTACTGAAAGAATAATGACAACTGAAACTAAAAAATACAATAAATGGATCGTAGTTTTATCCATTGCAATACCCTTGGTGGTTGCTATCTTATTTGGTGTAAAAATTAATGTTACGCTGCCTGTTTTTTTACCGCCTGTTTATGCGAGTATCAATGCCTTTACTTCAGTATTACTAGTTGTTGCAGTTTTGGCAATTAAAAACAACAACATAAAGCTACATGAGAAATTAATGAAAACAGCGATTGTTTTTTCGGCCTTGTTTTTGGTTTTGTATGTGGCATATCACATGACTTCAAGCTCAACAAAATTTGGTGGTCAAGGCGCGGTTAAAACAATTTATTTTGTTGTTTTAATTTCACATATAGTATTGTCAATTGTAGTCATTCCTTTTGTGTTGATTACTTTTGTTAGGGCGATAACCAATAATATTGAACTTCATAAAAAAATAGCACGTTTTACTTTTCCATTATGGCTGTACGTTACCATAAGTGGTGTTGTGGTTTATTTAATGATTTCACCTTATTACTAATATGAAAAGAAAAGCTCTCTTAATCATATTTCTTTTGTACTATCAAATTTCAAGCGCCCAATGTGCCATGTGTAAGGCGGTTGTTGAAAGTGGAGATCTTTCTGAAGCAGAAGGTTTAAATACAGGGATTTTATATTTAATGGTGTTTCCATATATTTTGGTGGGTACATTGTTGTACTTTATTATTAAAAATAG
>JADWMI010000179.1 GCA_015767395.1 Bacteroidota bacterium
TGTTAAGTTTCCAATGGAAATCAACTGAAAAAGATGCTGATGTTAAAGTTGTTGGCGGTTTAGATTATACCGGCGGTGACTTATACGGTTTGCTTGATGCTGATGCGGTTTATAGCTCTCCAACTGCTGCTGGATTTACTGCAACAATAACAACAACTTGTTATGGTGGACCGGTTGAAGGATTACTTATTGGTGATTTCACACTTGCTGAAATAACACCAACTCCTGGAGATATTACCGGAAATATTGCTTCGGTTATGGAATCAAGTGCGGGTGTTTATGATTTCTTATTTACTGCACCGGTAACTGCGGGTGATGTTTTAAGATTATCAGCGACAAAAGACCGTTTTGATTTTGCTGAAATGTCAGATGGTACAAATGATATAACTATTCTTTAATGAAGGTTAAGGTGATACACGGAGTTCAATTCAATTTGGACTCCGTTAAATCAATATCACTTTCGAGGTTCAAGGAACTTTATAAAGTGAGGTTCGGAGAGAATACAGAAAGTATTTATTTCGAAATAACCGGAAAAGTTAAAAAGGAAAAGAAACCAAAGAATAAACCAAAAGAAGAAGCACCAAATTAAGGTGCTTTTTTTGTATTATGGAACTGTTAAAGAAAATAGCTAATAATTTCATTGCTTTAAATACAAAAGAAATATTGTTTCGCACCGTTTCAAATAATCCACAACTTGAAAAACTTGCAATAAAGTTGAATCAAGATAAACAATTGAAATTTGGTTTAACCGCTGATGGTGATTATCTTGGTGACTATTCAAAAACTTCTGTTGAGGTTTACGGCAAAGAACCGGGACCAATTCAACTGTATGATGGTGGTGATTTTTACAAATCTTTTCAAGTTATTTTATTGGATGATGGTTTTTTAATTGATGCGGATGGTATGAAAACAGATGATTCCGGCCAAACAACAAATTTGTTTACAAAGTACGGTCAAGATATTACCGGACTGAATGATGAAAATTTGACTATCTTTATAGCTGCATTAAGACCAAAAATTGCTGATGCTATAATTAGAAGGATTTTTTTATAATGTTTTTTAACAAATTAGAAACATACAATTCAATTGAAGAATTACCAATTGGTAACTTTCAAAAGGTTATGAAAAACGGTGATTTAAAACAAATGATTACTAAAGGAGTTTTTAAAAAGAAGCACATTCAGCAACTTGAAAACGCTTGGATAAATTGTTACAATCAGTATTTACAAACTTTTGGATTAAATAAAATGTATGTTTTGGTTTTGGATCAAGAAGAAAAGATTGCGAAATTAATTTGTGACCGTTGGATAAAAGACTTGAAACATTTGAACGGTGTTATTAAACACGAAGAACAAGTTTTAAAACAAATGATATTACCAACGAAAGGTGAAAAAAAATCATTTGAAGAAGATTTGGCCATAATTCAGAAACACAACGGTTTTGTAATTGACCAAAAAACGACAAGTGTAAAAATGTTTTTTACTTATGTAAAAATGTTAGAGAAAGAAGCAACCGACCAAAAAAGAAGAAATGCCACAAAAGATTGAAAATAAAGATATATTTAGCCCGGATTTTTTAGAGCCACAAAAAAAGAGTTTTAGAGAAATCATTGAACTGATTAAATTAATGGAATCAGAAATGAAAGACGTTCTGAAGGTGCAAAAAGAATTGGTTAATACTTCAGATAAAAAGAGCGTTGAAGGATTAAAGAAAAGACAAAGAGCGGTTCAATCTGTTAACCAGGTTTCGAAAGAAATGTTGAAATTAGAGAAACAAAGAAAATCCGTTTCGGCTCAACTTGCAATTGCAGAAACACAAGAAGCGAAGGCGGTTGCTGCAACACGAATTGAACTACAAAGAAAAAAGAAAGCGGTTAAAGATGAAATTCTTGCGGAAAAAGGTTTGGTTTCTGAATATCAAAAACAGTCTGCAACATTAAACAACCTTAGAAAAAAATACAAAGATTTAATTCTTGTTCAAGGAAAAGAAACAAACGCAACCAAAAAATTAAGAAGGGAAATCACCTCTTTAGATACAAAGCTAAAAAAGGTTGATGCAAGTGTTGGTCAATATCAAAGAAGCGTTGGAAATTATGGAAAAGCATTTGGAAAAGTTACCGGTGTTTTAAGAAACTTTGGTTTGGCCGTTGGCGGTTTGGCTATCATCAGAAATATTAGCGGCATAGTAAGCGGATTTGAGCAATCACAAGCGGATTTAGCTTCTGTTCTTGGTGTTAATGTTGATGAAATGAAAGCATTAACGGAACAAGCGCGTGAACTTGGTGCAACTACTCGATTTACCGCCGGTGAGGTTGCTTCACTTCAAAAGGAATTTGCAAAGTTAGGTTTTGACCAAACCGAGATTGAAAATATGACCGAAGCAACTTTACAACTTGCAGCCGCAACCGGTACTGAATTACCGAGAGCCGCCGAAGTTACCGGTGCTACTTTAAGAGGTTTTGGATTAGATGCTTCAGAAACGCAAAGAGTTGTTGACGTAATGGCCAAATCATTTTCATCTTCTTCTTTGGATATGGAAAAATTTGCAACTGCGATGTCAAGTGTTGCTCCGGTGGCAAAAACTGCGGGTTTATCAGTTGAAAAAACAACCGCATTATTAGGAACTTTAACTGATCGTGGACTTGATGCTTCAACGGCCGGTACCGGTTTACGAAATATATTCCTGGAACTTTCAAAACGTGGATTATCTTTTGAAGAAGCAATGCTTCAGATTAATTCTGCAACAGATAAAAATGCCGCTTCACTTGATTTATTTGGGAAAAGAGGTGCAACCGTTGGAACAATACTTTCTGAAACTTCAGAGGATGTTGCAACATTAGAAGGAAAATTAAATGATGCCGGTGGTGCTGCTAAAGAAATGGCAGATAAACAACTAAACACTTTAAACGGTGCTTTGGATTTGCTTAAATCGGCTTGGGAAGGTTTTATTTTAGATTTAAACGAGGGAACCGGTGCTTTTGCTGGATTGAAAGATATTTTATTTTTTGTTGCAAAGAATTTAACTTCAATTATAAAAGTAGTTAAATCGGTTGCCCTTGGTTGGGTTGCTTATAGAGTTGCCTTGAAACTTGTTAATAAGGAAACCGGGAAATTTATTGGGCTTGGACTTGCTTCAAAACTTGGGTCTTTGGGTAAAACTCTCGGTTTAATGACAAAAGGAACAAGGGGTGCGGCTTTAGGCTTTAAAAGAATGGGATTAGCAATGAAAACTATTCCTTTAGCGGCTTGGATTAGTGGAATAACTACGGTGGTTTCTTTGTTATGGGATTTTGTAAGTGGAACTGATGCGGCAACAGAAGCACAAAATGAATTAAACAAAGAAAAGGCTGAAGAACTAAGGCTTGAAAAAGAAAAAGTTAGAAATTCAGATCAAGCAAGGAAACAAGCACAATTTGACCTTAAAAGAACCGCGGCTTTATTACAAAGAGGTCAAAAATTTAGTAAGGAAAAACTTGAATCAATCAAAGCGGAAGCGGAAGCGGAAATTGCATCAACTTCAATAATAATTGACAACTTAAAAATTAGGGAAGCTAAAGTTCTTCAAATTCAAAATAACTTAATTAAAAAAGAAAAAGAAGCCGGTTTTGAAATCACCGGAACTTTAAGAAAAATATTAGGTGCAAGGGCGCGAGGTATGGTAAGCGATGAATTAGGAATTTCCGAAACTGAAAATGTTGACGAGCTAATTTCAAGATATAATTTACTTCAAGCGTTATTACCACAAATCACAAAGGAGTTAAAAAATCAGTCTGAAGAAACTGAGGAAACAAAAGAAAATACAAAAAAAATAACTAAAAATAGAAAAATAGAATTAACCGGTTTGGCAAAACTTAAAGGTGAACTTTCAGATATAAGAAAATTACGTTCTGATGAATTGGTTATTAATGGTGAAACGGTTTTATTTCAAAGATATACGGACCAAACAAAAGAATTAACAAATCAAATTGAATTATTAGAAGCGCGTTTAAAACTAAGTGAAGAAGGATTTAAAGCTAAAAAGAAAGAAATTATTACCGATGTTTCCGGAATAACCGGTGAAGAAGATTTAAGGGAAGAAGCAAACAATGCGGTTGATGACTTTGTTAATATTCAAGTTGAAGGTGCTGATGAAATTGCAGACAATGACAAAAAGTATTATGAACAAAGATTAATTGCTTTGAAATCATTTGCAGCAAAGGCAATTGAAATTGCAAACGCAAAAACAGACAAGGAAATTTCAAATATTGACAAAGAACTTGACGCTAATAAAAAGCGACAAGATGAACTTCAAACACTCGCAGCGCAAGGAAATTTGGCCGCTGAACAATCAATTGGTGCTGAAATCAAAAGAGAATTAGAACTTGAAAGACAAAAAGAAGCACTTGAAAAGAAAAAAGCACGAAGGCAAATAATAATTGAAGGTTTGGATTTGTTAAGTTCAAAGATTGATAACGGTGACAAAGATGCGGTTACTTCAACTCTAAATGATATGACGCGTTTATTGGGTGCTTTGTCCGCGCTTCCTGGCTTCATTGATGGAACAGAAACAACCGTTGGTGCTGCTTTAGGTAAGCCACAATTAAACACCGGTGTTGATGATTATATTGTTAGAGTTGATGGTTCTGAAAAGATATTGAATCCAAATATGAGCGCAAGAACCGGAAATATGACAACCGAAGAAATCACACGCGCCGCTGAAATGTATTCAAGCGGAATGTTCGATCAAAATGTTTTAATTCATCCACAAGTAAGCGCACTTAATCAACCGTTTCAAAATAGCAATGAAATATTAAAAAAATTCGATTCTTTAGAAAGTACTATCAGAAATAAACCGATTCTTTCGGACTTGAAATTTGATGATTTGCAAAAGGCTTTGATTGTAACGGTTGAACAAAATGGTGATTTGAAACGCGCACATTATAAACTAAAATAGAATGGCTATTGAAATTATATTAAACGGTGATAATTCTTCAGCGGTCAAAGAATTGCACGATTTAGAAATTCTTGCAAGTGTTGAACGCGGAAATGTGAACGCAAGTATTACAACCGAACAATTAACTTTGGTAAATGAATATGCCGAACTTGTAAGAAATTACATTGCCGGAGGTGTAAATGGAACAACTAACGGTATTTTCGAAGGCTTACCGCTTCAAATACAAGAAAACGGTGTTAACGTATTCGATGGTTATTTAGACTTCTTAAACGACTTTGAAATAGTTAATCCAACAACGGTACTTTCAAGAATTAAAAAGCACGATGGAAACAATAATTTCTTGGACCGCGCCAACGGTTTAACTTTTGGTTTTTTA
>JADWMI010000180.1 GCA_015767395.1 Bacteroidota bacterium
GTTGTCATTAAGTTATAATCAACCCAAACACCACCCATTGTATAGTGTGTTGCAGGATAAATCATCATAGGTGTTTTGTATGGATTTTCATCAATAATTTTCTCATACATTTGGAATAAGTTACCATATTTGGCTTCAATAACGCCCTCACCTAATTTAATAATTTCTTCTTTTGAAGGATTTGAAACACCTTGTATTTTTGCTTTTTCACTACCGTAACGAAAAATTGCAGCAGCAAAATCTAAGTATACAGCTTCACCTGTTGCATTAACACCATAACCCGCATCACAACGCTCTTTAGCTGCTCTGGAAGCAACATCACGTGGCACTAAGTTACCATAAGCTGGATAACGTCTTTCTAAATAGTAATCTCTATCTTCTTCAGCTAATGCTGTAGGTTTTAATTTACCTTCTTGAATTGCTTTTGCATCTTCAATTTTTGCAGGAACCCAAATTCTACCATCATTACGTAATGATTCTGACATCAACGTTAATTTAGATTGGTAATCTCCTGAACGTGGAATACACGTTGGATGAATTTGTGTCATACAAGGATTTGCAAAATACGCTCCTTTTTTATGAATTTTCCAAGCTGCAGTCGCATTAGATCCCATTGCGTTAGTAGATAAGAAATATACATTTCCGTAACCACCTGTTGCAATAACTACCGCGTGAGCTGAATGACGTTCAATTTCACCAGTAATTAAATCACGTGCAATAATACCTCTTGCTTTCCCATCAACTTTTACAACATCTAACATTTCGTGACGATTGAACATTTCAATCTTTCCACGAGCAATTTGACGGTTCATTGCTGAATAACATCCTAATAATAATTGTTGTCCTGTTTGTCCTTTAGCATAAAAAGTTCTTGAAACTAATACTCCACCAAACGAACGGTTGTCTAACAATCCACCATAATCACGTGCAAAAGGAACACCTTGAGCCACACATTGGTCGATAATAGCACCTGATACTTCAGCCAAACGGAATACGTTAGCTTCACGAGAGCGATAATCTCCACCTTTTACGGTATCGTAAAATAAACGGTAATTTGAATCACCATCATTTTGATAATTTTTTGCTGCATTGATACCTCCTTGTGCTGCAATTGAATGCGCTCTACGTGGAGAATCTTGATAAGCAAAAGCTTTTACGTTATATCCTAATTCTGCTAACGATGCCGCAGCAGAACCTCCCGCTAAACCAGTTCCAACAACAATAATATCAATATTACGTTTGTTTGCTGGGTTAACAAGATCTACATTTTCTTTATAAGTTGTCCATTTATCTTTAATTGGACCTTTTGGTACTTTTGAATTTAAAGTCGTCATGTTTTCTAAGATTAATGGTTAAAATGATGAAATAATGCGATGATGATAAAACCAAGTGGAATTAGTATTGAATACCATTTCCCTAAACCTTTAACAAAACCTGTGTATTTATTGTTGAATCCCATTGATTGAAATGCCGATTGAAACCCGTGTGCTAAATGCAATCCTAATAAAATAAAAGCAACAACGTAAGCTCCTACTCTTAAAGGGTCCGCAAACTTATGTTGCAATTCCTCAAAATATCGATAACCTTCTTCTCCCGGTAAAACACCCGACATATCTCCTAAGATATATTTTGTGTTAATTTCAGGAATCCAAAAATCGATAAAATGTAACACAATAAATGCCAATATAACAGCACCACTTACAACCATGTTTCTTGAAGACCAAGAAGCACTCGCGCCACCGTTAAACTTTGCATACTTTACGTTTCGTGCTTTTTTATTTCTTAATTCTAACACAAAACCCATAACAAAATGAAATACAACCCCAAAAATTAAAACAGGCTGCATTGCAAACTGAATTAAAGGATTTGTTCCCATAAAATGTGACATTTCGTTAAAAACGTCTTCACTACATAAGGAGGTTAAGTTAACTGCTAAATGAATAATTAAGAAAATGATAAGGAAGAGTGCTGACAACGCCATAGCCACTTTCCTTGCAATTGATGAAGATAAAAATCCGCTCATTTTTTAAATTTTTTTTTTAGAGCCACAAAGATAACATTTTCATTTTTTGTTTTAAAAGATAAAATGGCATTGCTTCTTATTTAGAATGATTATAAAAAGATTATAACTTTTTATTTGATAAATTAGCAACTACTTTATTAAAAAAAATGATATTCCTCATGAAAAAAGCGATTTTATTAATATTTCTTATTCCTTTTTTAGGATTTACCCAACAATTAGATTTAGAAAAATTAAAAAACCTCAAGCCAAGAGCTATTGGTCCGGCTGGAATGAGTGGAAGGGTTACAGCCATTGATGTTGTAACCAATAACCCTGCTGTTATATATGTAGGAACTGCATCGGGTGGCTTGTGGAAATCTGAAAGTGGTGGCGTAGATTGGAAACCAATTTTTGATGATCAGGCAGTAGCATCCATCGGATCCGTCGCCATTCAGCAAAGCAATCCCGATGTTATTTGGGCTGGAACTGGTGAAGGAAACCCTAGGAATAGTTTAACTGGCGGATATGGATTGTATAAAAGCTTGGATGCTGGTAAAACGTGGAAATTGGTTGGTTTAGAAAAAACTAGAAATATTCATAGAATTATTATTGATAAAGACAACCCGAATACGGTGTATGTTGGGGCCATTGGTTCACCTTGGGGTGAACATCCAGAACGAGGCGTTTTTAAAACTACTGATGGTGGCAAAACATGGACCAAGTCTTTATTTGTAAACAATAAAACTGGAGCCGCCGATTTGGTAGTTGATCCAACAAACCCAAATAAATTAATAGCCGCCATGTGGGAACACAGCCGTAAACCTTGGACATTTCATTCTGGTGGAGAAGGATCTGGCATGTACATTACTTATGATGGAGGAAATAATTGGAAAAAATTAACAGATGAAGACGGCTTGCCAAAAGGAAATTTGGGGAGAATTGGTTTATCTATTGCGCCCAGCAATCCTAAAATTGTATATGCACTTGTTGAAGCCAAGAAAAATGGCTTATATAAATCTGAAGATGGTGGCTTTAAATGGAAAATGGTAAATGATAAATCAAGTGAAAGAAGTCCTGACGGAATTGGAAACCGTCCTTTTTATTATTCGGATATTCATGTAGATCCATTGAATGAAAACAGAATTTATTCTGTTTTCACCTATATCAATGTAAGTGAAGATGGCGGAAAGTCTTTCAAACAATTAATGCCTGCTTATGGAACTTCGGTAGGTGTACATCCTGATCACCATGCTTGGTATATTCACCCAACCAATCCAAGTTTTATGATTGACGGGAATGATGGTGGTTTAAACATTACGCATGACCGAGGTAAAACGTGGCGTTTCGTAGAAAATTTGCCGGTTGCTCAATTTTATCACATTAGTGTAGACAACGAATTCCCTTACAATGTATATGGTGGCATGCAAGACAATGGTTCTTGGATTGGTCCTGCTTATGTATTAAAATCGCAAGGCATCCGTAATTCATACTGGCAAGAATTGATGTTTGGTGATGGTTTTGATGTGATTCCCGATCCTAAAAATTCAAGATATGGTTATAGTATGTCTCAGGAAGGTTATGTTGGCCGATACGACAGAGTTACTGGAAATGCGAAAATGATTCGCCCAACGCATCCTGAAGCTGATGTGAAACTACGTTTTAACTGGAATTCGGCAATTGCCATGAATCCTATTGATGAAGAAACAATTTACTTCGGAAGTCAGTTTGTACATAAATCAGCAGATAAAGGACATACTTGGGAAATTATTTCACCCGATTTAACTACAAATAATAAGGACAAACAAAAACAGCATGAAAGTGGTGGAATTACAATGGATGCTACAGGAGCTGAAAACCATTGCACTATTTTAGTTATTGAACCAAGTTCATTGGATGAAAATCTAATGTGGGCTGGAACTGATGATGGAAATATTCAACTCACTCAAAACGGAGGTGAATCGTGGACAAATGTTTCAGTGAATATTAAAAACTTACCAAAAGAAGCTTGGGTTTCCCAAATTAGAGCCTCAAAGTTTAATAAAGGTGAAGCATATGTGGTGGTTAATAATTATCGTCAGTTTGATTTTAAACCCTATTTATTTAGAACACGTGATTATGGAAAATCATGGGAAAATTTAGTAGCAGGAAAACCCGAAACTTTTGGGTATGTACTTTCTGTTGTTCAAGATTTGGCGGAACCTAATTTATTATTCCTAGGAACTGAATACGGTTTATATGTAAGCATTGATGAAGGAAAAAATTGGACAAAATGGACCAATGATTATCCTACAGTTTCTACGATGGATTTAGCTATTCATCCACGTGAACACGATTTAATTATAGGAACCTTTGGTAGAGCTGCTTATGTATTAGATGATATCCGTCCGTTTAGAGCCATGGCAAAAAATGGCAGTAAAATATTAAATGAGACCTTATACTTATTTACACCTCCTACAGCCTATATTACCCAAAACCAAGAACCTACAGGAACTCGTTTTGGAGCCAATGCTATTTTTAACGGTAAAAACAGAGCCTACGGTGCTATGATTACATATAGCATCAACAATCCTGATAGCGGGAAAAAAGAGGAGGCTTCACCAGAAAAGGATAAGAAATCTAAAAAGAGTGAAGAGAAAATTGCTGTTAAAGGTGAAAAGCCAGCTGTAAAATTCGATTCAATCTTTTTTGAAGTATTTAATTCTAAAAATGAACGCATTAGAAGCATTAAAAAGAAGACTCCAGAAAAAAATGGCCTACACAGAATGTATTGGTATATGGATGAAAAAGGAAAAAGTCGTCCTTCAAGAAGGTTGGCAAAAAAGAACAGTCCTGAGCCTAGCGGTGTAACTGTTTTACCCGGAACTTATACTATTAAAATGCATTTTGGAAACAAAACGGCTA
Source organism: Bacteroidota bacterium (assembly GCA_015767395.1). The sequence goes on from JADWMI010000180.1 coordinate 4,904, forward strand.
CTCAAAAAATAACTGTTGCCGATGACCCAAGAATAGAAATCCCTTTTAACGATTTAAAAGCAATATACGATCTACAAAAGCAATTAGAAGCTAAAACCGATATTGCCGGAAAAGCGACTCAGCAATTGTTAAAATCTAAAACCATTGTTGAAGAATACCAAAAACGCATTAAAGATCAAAACGACAAAGAGAAATTTAAAAATGAGTTGAAATATCAAGAAGAAACTTTGAAAAAAATCAATGGTTTGTTAGATGATATGTTAGGAAAAGAGGATAAAAGACAAGGTATTACGGCTACAGAATTTCCAAGCACCGCTTCTTATCTAAGCACTGCCAGAAGATATGTTGGCAGCTTACTTCAAAAACCCGGACCAACCGAATTTACTTTAGTTAAAAA
>JADWMI010000181.1 GCA_015767395.1 Bacteroidota bacterium
AAATAAAGCAGCGGTAATAATACTTCATGATAATACTACAGTTTTGGGGACTATTTTCTCAAGGTATTAATTACTGCTGCTTTTTAATGAATTATATAATTACATGGGTAGAAGGAGTGCTTACCTTCCCATTAGAATTAATGTAATCAAAACCAGGTATTAAAGTGTTAATATGCATTTTTTGGCAGGTTTTTTTTAATTTTTTAGCACTATTTTTAATTAATTTTAAATGAGTGGTCTGTTGAATTTTTTTTAAAGAAGTTGATTTCATAATACGTTTTTTAGTTTATAATAATTAACAACTTTCAAGTTGTGGGGATCTGCAAAATTTATTTTGAAATAAATATTTGTGTAAAGTAATTTCTATCAGTGGTTTTACATTTTTCGGTTGAAATTCCAAAATGTGTGTATTTTGGGTTTTCAATAACTGCCTTGTGCCCTTCGCTATTTAACCATCCGTTTACAGCCCCTTGCGCAGAACTATAACCATAGGCAACATTTTCTCCTACTTTCTTGGCATTGGCTTTTTCCATTAGGATTTGTGAACGTTTTTGAAAATTATCATGACTTATTTCTCCAGTTTCAATCATGTAATTTGTATGATCATCTGCAGTGTTGGAAACAATATCTAATGGTTTTAAATCTGAAAGGCCTATGCTTGCTCTGTGCTGATTTACCAATTCTAATATTTCAGATTCTATTGCTGAATATGATGCATCAGAAGTTAAAACCTCACTTGATGCATCAAAATATATTCCGTCATCTTCATTAGAACAAGAAAACAATATAAAACTAAAAAAGGCGATGATAGTTATTTTAAGTTGTGAGGTTTTCATTTTGTGGGGTTTGTGGGGTTATTTAATATCTTAGGTAGTGAGCTGTCACTAGGTTTGTTGAATGACTAAATGGGTATTTAACGGGGTGTAATTAAAATCATCAAGTTCAATTTTAAAAAAAGAACTTGATGATTTTTCCTTCCTTTGAATTAAGAAGTTGGGGTTGATTAAAATTTTAAAACGATATAGAATCTGATTAAAATTCATATTACTTGTTGTGGGGTTTTTGATGCTTTACAATGTAAATATAGAAAAACATTTTAAAATAAACAAAATAATTTACCATTTATTGATTAAATCACGCCATTTATGGCTATAAAAATGCTATTTGTATGGATAAACAATATATTTGTATGGAAAACAAATACTGTTTGTATGGTGTTTTATACCATTTATTTATGTAAAAATGTATTTTGAAATAGGCTATTTCACAAAAAAAAAGCGAAATGTATTTCAATTTCGCTTTTTTTTTGATGTAAGGTATTCTTATTTTAAAAGTCCAGCTCGTTTTAGTAAAGCAGTATTTGTAGGTTTTTTTCCTCTGAAATTTTCATATAATTTCATTGGCTTATCAGTCCCTCCTTTTTCAAGAATGTTTGACTTTAGTTTTTCAGCAGTTTTCTTGTCAAAAATACCATTTTCTAAAAATAGTTCAAAAGCATCGGCGTCTAAAACTTCGGCCCACTTGTATGAATAATAACCTGAAGAATAACCTCCTTGAAAAATATGTGAAAATGCAGTACTCATACAATTATCTTTTACATCTGGAAATAATTGTGTGTTTTTAAAAGCTTCAGTTTCAAATTCTTTTACATTTGTTATGGCGTTAGGATCATTTGCATGCCATTTCATATCTAACATTCCAAAGCTAAGCTGACGCAATGTTTGCATACCTTCTAAAAAGTTAGAAGATTTTTTTATTTTATCAATAAAATCCATTGGTATAATTTCATTGGTTTCAAAATGCTTGGCAAATAAATTTAAAGCTTCTTTTTCGTAACACCAGTTTTCTAATAACTGACTTGGAAGCTCTACAAAATCCCAAAAAACATTGGTTCCTGATAAACTAGGATAAGTAGTATTTGCTAACATACCATGTAAGGCATGTCCAAATTCATGAAATAGCGTTGTAACTTCGTTAAAAGTTAATAAGGAAGGCTTGGTTTCTGTTGGTTTGGTGAAATTACATACGATAGATATATGTGGTCTAGAATTTTTACTGTCCTTTATCCATTGTCCTTTGAATGAAGTCATCCAGGCACCATTTCGTTTCCCTTTTCTTGGAAAAAAATCGGCATATAAAATAGCTGTATAATTACCTGATGTGTCAGAAACTTTATAAGTTTTAACATCTTCATGGTATTTGTCAATTGTATCGATTTCTTCAAATACCAAATCAAATAATTTGTTGGAAATATTAAAAACACCATCAATTACGTTTTCTAATTTAAAATAGGGCTTTAGTTGTTCCTCATCAAAATCAAATAATTCTTTTTTTAATTTTTCAGAATAATAGGCGCTGTCCCATTTTTCTAATTGATCTATACCATCTTTTTTTGCAAGTTTGGTAAGTTGATCCAATTCTTTTTTTGCAGCAGGCTTTGCTTTTGGTAATAAATCATCCAAAAAGTCATTTACACTTGCTGGGTTTTCGGCCATTCGCTCTTCTAAAACAAAATGAGCGTGTGTTTTATAACCTAATAAATTGGCTCTTTTATGGCGTAATTTCACCAAGTTTAATACAATTTCCTGATTGTCAAATTCATTGTTTTGAAAAGATTTTGCACCTGCGGCTATGGCAATTGATTTTCTGAGTTTTCTGTTGTTGGCATAGGTTACAAAAGGAATATAACTAGGGTAATCTAAAGTGAAAACCCAACCTTCTTTATTTTTCTCTTTGGCTGCCATTTCTGCAGCTTCAATAACACCTTCAGGCAATCCTTTTAGATCTTTTTTATTGGTTAAATGAAGTTCATAAGCATTTGTTTCAGCCAAAACATTTTCGCCAAATTTCAATTTCAACTTAGAAAGTTCGGTGTCAATTTTGCGTAATGCTGTTTTGTCTACTTCATTTAAATTGGCCCCGTTTCTAACAAAACTTTTGTATTTTTTTGTTAATAGCGTGTCTTGTTCTACCGATAAATTCAAATCATTTTTACCATTGTAAATGAATTGAACTCTTTTAAAAAGGTCTTCATTTAAAGTAATGTCATTTGAAAATTCCGTAAGCATTGGAGAAACTTCTTGTGCTATTTTTTGAATTTCATCACTGGTTTCAGCTGAATTTAAATTGAAGAAAATACTTGAAATACGATCTAGAATTTGTCCGCTAAAATCTAAAGATTCAATAGTGTTTTCAAAAGTTGGAGTTTCTGTATTGTTAATTATGGTGTCAATTTCTTGTCTTGCCAATGCGATACCTTTTATAAAAGCTGGCTTAAAATGCTCGTTTTTTATAAGAGAAAAAGGTGCAGTTGAAAAAGACGTGTTAAATATTTCTAATAAAGGATTATTCATAATGATGCATTATTTTTTTGTAAAGATATTAATTTTAGTTGCTTTTGCAGGGGTTTTAAAGTTGAGATAAAAAGTTAAAATTACAGGTTGAAATGTTAAAATTTGAAAATGAAATACCTTAAACCCATTTGTTACGTTATATACCTACTAATGCAGAAATTTTGATTATGGGAGCAAAAAATTTAAATGAAAAAGTCGAAGAGTATTCAAATTTAAAATTAATGAAAAATAATAGAACTATAGAAAAGCTACTTATCAATACAGTAATTCCAAAGTTTACTTTTAAAAATAACAAAGGTGAAATAGTAAAGCCTAAAACTGGAGTTTCCTTTTAAGCTTTAAGTTCTTCAGAGCCTTTTATTACTTTTATTTTTAATTCTTCTTTGTATTGCAAGATTTTATCAAGTATTGTTTTGTTTGAACTGCCAATTATTTGTGCGGCTAAGATTCCTGCGTTTTGTGCACCGTCCAAAGCAACAGTCGCTACAGGTACGCCTGCTGGCATTTGAAGAATAGATAAAACCGAATCCCAGCCATCAATAGAATTTCTTGATTTTACAGGAACACCAATAATAGGTAATGGACTCAATGAAGCAACCATTCCCGGTAAATGAGCTGCGCCTCCGGCACCAGCTATTATTACAGATATACCACGATTATGAGCGTTTTTGGCATAGTCAAATAATTTTTCAGGAGTTCTGTGGGCTGAAACAATATCAACCTCAGTTTCAATATCAAAACTTTTTAAAATATCTACAGCTTGCTGCATAATTGGAAGGTCAGAAGTACTTCCCATAATAATTCCTACTTTGCTCATAATATGCTTATTTACTAATTACTCTTATCGTGTTTTTTACTTTTTCAGCAATCTTTCTTGCTTCAAATAAATCGTTATTTACAATTGTGACATGTCCCATTTTTCGGAACGGACGTGTTTCTTTTTTTCCATAAATGTGAGGTGTTACGCCGTCCATTTTTAAAATCTCTTCCATGTTTTCATAGACAACATTACCCGAAAAACCTTCTTCGCCAACCAAATTTACCATAATTCCGGCAACTTTACTTGCTGTATTTCCCAAAGGAAGATTTAAAATACTACGTACATGTTGTTCAAACTGACTGGTATATGAAGCTTCAATGCTATAGTGACCACTATTGTGTGTTCTTGGTGCGACTTCATTTACAATAATTTCATCATTTTCAGTTTGAAACATTTCAACAGCTAATAAACCAATGTGCTCAAATGATGTTGCTACTTTTAATGCAATTTCTCTAGCTTTTTCAGCTACTTCATCTGAAATTCTTGCTGGGCAAATTACATATTCAACCTGATTGGCTTCTGGATGAAATTCCATTTCAACAACAGGATATGTTTTTAATTCGCCACTTTTATTTCTAGCTACAATAACAGCCAATTCATTTTTAAATGGAATTAAATCTTCGACGATACAGTCTGTATCTGACAATAAATTTAAATCATTTTCATTTTTTACGATTTTTACACCAGTACCATCGTAACCAAATTGAGCTGATTTCCAAACAAATGGAAAGCTCAATGATTTACTTCTCAATTCTATTAAAGAAGAAAAACGTTTATGAGGTGAAGTTGGGATATTGTTTTCAACAAAAAAATCTTTTTGTTTTCCTTTGTGTTGTATAATTTGTAAAACACTTGGTTGTGGGTAAATTTCTAAACCTTCTTCTTCCAGTTTTAACAGCGCGTCAATATTAACGTGTTCAATTTCAATGGTTAGTAAGTCTACTTTTTTTCCAAAATTGTAAACAGTGTCAAAATCGAGTAAACTGCCTTGATGGAATTCATTGCAAATTTGTGCACAAGGAGCATCAGCGGCGCTATCTAAAATACAAGTGTAGATGTCGAATTTTTGAGTTTCGGTCAACAGCATTTTTCCTAATTGCCCGCCACCTAAAACGCCTAAT
>JADWMI010000043.1 GCA_015767395.1 Bacteroidota bacterium
ACAGGATGTAGATGTTGCTTCTAAAAATCCAATAATGGGTTATGAAAATATTGCATATACCCTTCATTTTTATGCAGGAACGCATAAAGCTGGATTGCGAAAGAAAGCTGAGGTTGCTTTAAAAAATGGTATTGCACTTATGGTTACCGAATGGGGAACTGTAAATGCAAATGGAGACGGAGGGTCTAATGAGGAATCAGTTTCTGAATGGATGACTTTTATGAAAAAGCATAACTTAAGTCATTGTAATTGGGCTGTAGATGACAGAAAGGAAGGAGCTTCAATTGTGCATCCAGGAGCAAATCCAAAAGGAAATTGGACAGATGAGGACCTTACAGAGTCAGGTAAGTTAACAAAACGATATATTGTAAACTGGGATAAAAAATAATAGTTTAGAGACAAACTAAGTAATTAGAAAAAAATAGGGGTTCCTGCTTGAATGCAAGAGCCCCTATTTTTTATTGAACCATGAATGGTTTACGGTGTCACTTGACCTCCAAAAGGATTTTCAATTTTGGCATCCTAGCTTCTTCCATCAAGAGGCGTTACATTTGTGCTATTGGCCCATAAATTCCATTTAGCAGTAAGTTCTTTTACTTTTTCGGGGTGTTTTGAAGCGATGTTATAAGTTTCTGATCTATCCTCTTTAAGATTGTTCAATTCCCAATTAGTGATTTAAGGAAATGCTGTTTTTCCTAATGAAACCAATTTCCAATCACCATCTCTTATTCCAAGATTGGAAATATGTTCAAAATAGATAGTTCTATCTTGGCAGTTGTCTGAATTAAATGTAGGAATTAGACTTTCACCTTCAAAAGGTATTATTTTTTATCCCTTGAAACTTTCTGGATAGCTGGTTTTACTTGCTTTAAGAAGTGTAGGCATCATGTAAATCACATGACCAACTGGATTTGTTACACTTATTTAACCCGATTTTCTGTCCTCTAAGCAAATATATTTTCCATCAAACTTAGTTTTTCAATTCTTTTAAATAACAGTATTCATAAACTAACCAGGCGTGTATATGAGCGCAATAGGTTGTTTTCATTTTTGCTGGAAAACGTTGTTGTGCGTGCAAACCTTCACTTGGTAATATTGAAGAATCTAATGAGTCAAAAGATGCCCAATAAGATGCCCAATAATTAGGAAATTGTTTTGATTGACTTTTTAATGTTTGTTTATGGAATAATTGCCAGGCAGCATCCATATTCCAAGTGGATAATCCTATAACTAAAGGGCCGTTTAAAGAATACCAAAATCCACCGTTTTCTCTACTTCCAAAAAACTCTTCTGAGATTTCTAATTTTTCTACTTGCCGAGCTCCAATTTTTTCTGAATTTAAAATACGATGTTGAATTTCGTTATAAAGATTTTTTTTACGTTCAATTTCGTATTCATCTATTTGCATTAAAAAACCCTGCGGTTCTAAAAACAAATTATCATCACCAATAGTCCTGCCTGCAAAATACATTCGTTTTGAAAACGTTCTTTCTTTGTGATCATTTAAAAATGCTAGCCAAACTTTGTTGCGATAATTAGTAAGATTATCTGAAAAACTTATTAGTTCAGTTTTTACCTTGTCTAAAGAAGTTTGTTTCGAAGCATTGGTTAATTCTTTGGCTAGTTTATTAAAAGATGAAACCAACATGGTGGTATTCATGTGAGATTCATTGGAATTAAATGAGGCGTTGTACTTCGAATCTAGTTTGTAGAAAATCAAATCATTCCAATCAGAATTTCTTAATTTTACTAAGCCTTTAGGGCCAGTACCAACCTCTTCTTTAAAATAACTGTAATATTCTCCAATGCGATGCAATACAGTATTGGTCTCGTTTGAAGAAAAATAACCAACTTCTTCATTCAAGAAATTGTAATCCTTGGTTATCCTTAGGTATTCGGCAATGACAGATAAGAAATACAGTTCTTGGTCACTTGTGTACATGTATTTTGAAGTAACATGCCCATAACCTTTATCAATAAAGGGAATATTCCCATTCTTGTATGATTTTTTAAGCGTATAACGCATGATTGATTTAGCTAACTCCGGATTTGTATAGGAGGCAGCCATTGCATATTGCAAATGATCTCTTGGTGCAGCTCTAATCCCCCACGAAAAGAAATACATGGTGCCTTGAGGAATAAAGGTTTCTTTAAAAAAGTGAGAATATGTTGCTAAGGTCTCAAGATTATAATTGTGCCATAATAACTCTTGTTGGAGATCAATATCAGTTTCATTTTTGAACGACATTAATTTGCTTTTCCAATTTTCTACAAAAGCACCTTCGGTGTGACGTATATTTGCATTTGGATTATACTTAATATTTTCCAATTCATTACAGGTGTTTTTTATATCTGAGTCCTTTCTATCTAAAGAATATCCAATTACAAAACTTAAGTTTTTATGCTCATTGGGTTTTAATGTGAAGGAATTTGTGTTTTTTATGGTGCTATTAGAAATGGTTTGTTCGGTATCTGCATTTAAGGCTTTCATAAAAAACGATGGAGGAAAAAACTCTTCACTGGATTTTTCATTTTCATTAACAAATGGATAGTACTTTTCTAAATCAATAACCGTTGGATTTACCCTGATAATATTATTTTGTTGTTGAAAATTTGAAGCGTACTTCAACTCTTTTTTATCGTAAAATGTGATTTGTTCATAAGCAATTTCAATGGTTTCCTGATAGTTAATTATTGCATTTTCGTTTCCATTATTTACAATAGAAATATGAAGTAAAGTTCCGGAGGTTCCTTGGTTTATTTTTTCTGAAGGAGGAACCGAGAATATTCTTTTTAGAACAATGTCATTTGGTAAATTGTAGGTATACTCAGCATAACCTAATCCAAAATTTCTTGAAGTCTTATTTGGGTTTCCGGCTACTGAATTAATACCCGTTATAATTTGCTTATTACCATTGATGGTAATACTCGCTGAGGTCTTTTCTTTTTTATTAAAGCGAGCAATAACTCTTTCGGGAGTAAATACTTCATATTCTCCGGAAATATGTGTGAATATTTTAAACTTGTAATTTCCCAATAAAAAATAAGGATCATCATGAATTACTACTGGATTTCCGTTTTTCAAACTAACAGAGTAAGGTAGATCTCCAAAGTAGGAAAAGAAGGGCGTATTAGACCTATCTATGTCCCAAACTCCAATCGGGTTAGAAGTGATATCTTGCGATTGAATATTTAAAGAATAAATAAGAGCTATCGTTAGAATTGTTACTATTTTCATATTCATAATTGTATCATTTTATGTAGCTTCATAATGGTTTTTTTATATTATCTCATGATTTCATGATTTAATTTTACGGGGGAAGTTCCTTTAAACTCAATAGCCCCTGTTAAAGCATCAACAACAGCTTTCTGAGAATAAGTATCAATGCTATAGGCGTTTATTCTTATAGATGCATCTCCCAGATAGTAATTGACATAATATGGATTGCTGTATGAAATGGCAATCAATTTTTCTTTTGGAAGCATGCCCATGGTCCAAAGTCCTAATGCTTCTTTATCTTTTAACATTGTAGAGCCTAGCGGACTAAAATACCTGTTTTCAAAGACCACCATAATTTTATCAAATTGATCGAAGTAATCTAATTTATCTTGCCATTCAAAAAAGACAGGATTGTGAAGCATTGTAGTTACCTCGAACCCTTTTTCGATTAGTAATTTTTGCGTGTAAGCCAATTCCTTGGTTCTATCTGTGTGGCTTAAATTAACAATTGCTATTTTTTTAGTGGTTGAAGGATTTAGCGGGATTTCGTTGAAATTATCGCCCAATAATGTAACTGCATTGTTGGCTACCTCCATAGCTGTGTTTTTTATTTCCTTAGTTTCTTCTTCACTAATTTGATATATAAGCTCGTTCTTTTTATGAAGTAAACCATATTTTTCACGAACTCCCCAAATTCTCTCAACAGCATCATCTAATCTAGCCATATCTATTTCCCCTCTTTTGATTCTAACTTCAACAGAATCTAAATAAGAAAGTTTAGGCCATAAAACCAAGTCTACACCAGCTTTAAAAGATGCTATAGATGTTTCTAGTTCATTTTTGTAATAACCACCTACACCGCCCATATTAAGAGCGTCAGACATGATTACTCCATTAAATTTCATTTTACCTTTTAACAAGTCAACCATTAATTCACTCGAAAGGGTTGCAGGAGGAAACACCCCTTTTATTTTTTCTTTTTGATAAGCAGGAAACCTTATGTGACCAACCATAATGCATGGTATACCGTCATTAATAAGTTTTTGATATAGGGTACCAAAACTTGCATTCCATTCAGTCATTGGAAGGTTATTCGTAGAAGTAATAAAATGCTGATTTTTCATGGTAGCTCCATCACCTGGGAAATGTTTTATAGTCGCTACAACTCCCTGTTCTTTCATCCCACCAATTTGAGCATTTAACAAAGGGTAGGCAAAATCTGCATCATCAGAAATAGCTCTTTCAACCACTAAATTTTGTAGGGGATGCATATTTAAATCTGCAACAGGATGTAACAGCCAGTTTATGCCTAAAGTATTGGCTTCTTTTGCAATAGCGTTTCCAAATTTATGAGCTAAAGCTCGACTATTGGCTGCCCCTAAAGACATTTCAGCTGGCATATGCGTATATTCAGAATACGAATTCCCTACACCACGTTCAAAATCTTCAGTAATAATAAGTGGGAAACGTGATGCTTTTTCATATTCAGAAACTTTGTCTTGAATATTAGCAATTACATTCTCCCTTGGTTTTACATTTATGAATATCCAATCAGGAATAAATAAACCGCCTACGGGGTATTTGTCTATCATGTTTTTTAAAGAGCCAAATTCCTTAATTTGTTCTTCATAATAGGCTCTAATAATCATTGTTTGGCCAATTTTTTCTCTTAAGGTCAAACTTTTCCAGGCAGTGTCTTTTGGCTTAAAATTATAAGAAATAGCTTCTTGGAACTTTACTTCCGTTATTTTTTCTTTGTTAGTGTTACAGCTTATTAACACTAATAAAGCGATAATTCCCACGAACAATGCACTACTTGTTTTGAAATATTTCATGATGTACAATGATTAATACAATATGGATTATAAATAAAAATAGCAAGAAACCACATGTATGCGGCTTCTTGCTATTAAAAATAAGTTTAACCTAAAGTAACGACTACTTGGTACTCCTTTCCTTTTTCAAGTACAGGAATAATGGCTCCTTCAATTTTGTCACCATCAATAGTAATTTCTTTTACGCCTTTTGAAACGTGGTTAGGATTTGTTACTTCAATATTCAAGGTATATCCTCTAAACTTTCTTTTCACTTTAAAACCATCCCATTTAGTTGGAATACACGGGTCTATAAGTAAACCGTTAAAAGCAGGTCTTATTCCTAAAATATGCTGTGTTATAGCTGCGTAATTCCAGGCTGCTGTACCAGTTAACCATGAGTTTTTTGCTTCTCCAGGTTTTACCGCATCTTTACCAGCAATCATTTGAGAATATACATAAGGTTCTGTTCTATGTAGTTCTTGAATATCTTCAATAAAAGCAGGGGCAATTTTAGTGTAATAATCATAAGCCATATCTCCACGTCCTAATTCTGTTTCACCAATCATAACCCAAGGATTGTTATGACAAAAAATACCAGCATTTTCTTTATATCCCGGAGGATATGTTGAGATTTCTCCCATTTCAATATGATACTTTGTATAAGCAGGATTGTTTAAAACAATGCCATATTTGCTATCCAATCTTTCTTTAACAGCGTCAAGTGCAGTTTCACACATTCCTTCTTCTTGACCAATACCGGCCATTGTACACCATCCGTTAGACTCTATAAATATTTTACCTTCTTCATTTTCCTTACTTCCAATTTTATTTCCGTAATAATCATACGCTCTTAAAAACCATTCACCATCCCAGCCATTTTCTTTAATAGCACTTACCATATCGTTAACAGCATTTTGTGCGCGCGTCGCTTCTTCAGTATTACCTAAAACTTTACAAAGTTCTACATAATCTCTTCCATAATAAACAAATAAACCAGCAATCATTAAGGACTCAGCTTTAGAACCTGATGCATTGTTTTCTGTAGTTTGAAAAGATTCATTTGGATCATTAGAAAAACAGTTTAAATTCAAACAGTCATTCCAATCGGCACGTCCAATTAAAGGTAATTTATTTGGTCCCAAATTATTTGTTACATGATTGAAAGAAATGGTTAAATGGTTGAACATGGTTTGAGCCAAACTTTCATCATTGTCAAATGGAACCATTTCATCTAAAATAGTATAATCTCCAGATTCTTTTATATAACTAGTTACGCCAAGTATTAACCACATTGGGTCATCATTAAATCCACCACCAACTTCGTTATTTCCACGTTTGGTTAATGGTTGGTATTGATGATAACAGCCACCATCGGGGAATTGTGTTGAAGCAATATCAATAACACGTTGACGCGCTCTATCTGGTGCTTGATGAACAAAACCAAGTAGATCTTGATTTGAATCACGGAAGCCCATTCCACGACCGATACCACTTTCAAAATAAGAGGCTGATCTAGAGAAGTTAAACGTAATCATACATTGGTATTGATTCCAAATATTTACTTGTCTGTCCAATCTGTCATCACCAGAATCAATGGTAAAAACATTTAAAATAGCATCCCAATAGGTTCTTAATTCAGCCATAGCAGCATCAACTTTTTCAGTTGTGTCAAATTTGGCAAGTAATGCTTTTGCTTTTGTTTTGTTGATAATACCTTTAGACTCCCATTTGTCCTCTTGTTCGTTTTCAACATATCCCAAAACAAAAACTAAATCTTTTGATTCACCAGGTTGCAATTCAACTTCAATATAATGTGAAGCAATTGGAGACCATCCGTTTGCATGAGAGTTTTTAGGTTCTCCAGCCATTACCACTTGTGGTTCTGCATGAGAATTATATAAACCAATAAAAGATTCTCTATCCGAATCAAAACCATCAATTTCTGTATTTACAGAATAAAAAGCATAGTGGTTACGACGCTCTCTATATTCGGTTTTATGATAAATGGTTGAACCATCTATTTCAACTTCCCCAGTATTAAAGTTTCGTTGAAAATTTTCCATATCGCTGGCAGCATTCCATAATGCCCATTCATTGTATGAGAAAAATTTAAACTTTTTTACTTCATTCGAAGTATTTGTTAAGGTTACTTTCTGAATTTCAGCCCAAGTATTTAAAGGAACAAAGAAAAGTACTTCAGCACTAATACCATTTTTTTCACCTTTAATCTTGGTGTAGTTCATACCATGTCTACACTCGTAACTATCCAGTTCAGTTTTAGAAGGTTTCCATCCTGGATTCCATACATCCTTTCCATCATTAATATAAAAATAACGTCCGCCATCATCCATTGGTACGTTGTTATATCTGTAACGATTTAATCTACGGAATTTAGCGTCTTTATAAAAAGAGTATCCTCCTGCAGTATTTGAAATTAATGAAAAGAAATCTTTGTTCCCCAAGTAATTAATCCATGGGAATGGAGTCGCTGGATTGGTAATTACATATTCTCTGTTACCATCGTCAAAATGTCCGTATTTCATCTTATTATTTTTTGAAATTTATTTTTATAATTATTAAGAAGCCAGTTCTTTACTTCTTCTATCGTTTAATTCTATGGTGATTTCATCCATTTTATTTTGATCTAATGGATAAAGCATCATAAAGCCGGCAGCCACAATTGCTATAACAGCAGGTACCCAACTCATAAGCATTATTATACCAGGTACTGCGCCTTCAATGGCCACACTATCTTGCCCATTGTAGTGAAAATAAGCCAAGACAAGTCCAATAATTGCACCTGCTATACCACCACCAAATTTAGTTGCAAATGAACCGGCAGAATATACCAAACCAGTAGCTCTTCGTCCATTTTTAAATTCTGAATAATCAGCAGCATCACCTAACATTACAAAGAACAATGTTGGGAATATAGCAGCGCCAAATTCGGAAATAATTCCCAAGGTGAAAATTCCTAAAATATCTCCAGGACCACAGAAATATAACAATGCATTTACACTTCCTGAAAAGATGAGCGCATAAATAAAAAGCCTTTTTTTACCAAATCTTTTACTAAGCGGGGCTGTTGCCATAGCTCCTAAAATAGATGCCAATGTTAACCCAATCATAAAAGAACCTGCCAATAATTGATTGTTTAAATAATGGGTGAAATAGATTACAATAATACCTTGCTTAATGGAATTGTAGATGTTAAATAGTAAACCGATTACCAATAGTACCAGCCAAGGTTTATTAGATATTAAATCCTTAAAATCTTGTTTTAAATTACTCTTTTGATTTTTAGGAGGCAGCACTCTTTCTTTGGTGCTGAAAAAAGTAATGAGAATAAAAATAACCAAGAAAATGGACATTAAATACATAGAATGGCTATACCCTTTCTTCTGATTGATCAATGAAATACTTTCAGCAGTTAATCCTTCTTCACCTGTAACTAAAAAAGAATATGCTTTATTGGCTTCTAGGCCAAAACTTTTTCTTGTAGTTGGGGTGTCAGTTTCTTGATTTTCTCCTACCCAAGTGAATTCAGCAATGCTATTTTTTGAATTTATTTCAGCATTTTCAACATCAATAGGTGAAACAACAGTTACTTTATATTTCTCATTTTCTATTTTGTTTATTTCAATTGAAGGATTTACATTTCCAAAATAAACAACTAAAAATAACAGGGCTCCTTGCACCAGCATTCCACCTGTAAAGGCACCAACCATTCTATAAGAACCAATACTAGCTCTTTCTTTGTCATCTCCAGTCATCACAGCCATTAATGCGCCATAAGGAATATTGTTTGCGGTATAGATTAATGTAAATAAGATGTAGGTTGCGTACGCATATATAATTTTTCCTGAATTAGAAAATTCAGGCGCTGTAAATAACAAGGATAATATAACACCTAAAGGAAGTGCTGTCCATAAAATCCAAGGGCGAAATTTACCATATTTAGATTTTGTTCGGTCTCCTATAACCCCCATCGCAACATCGCTAATTCCATCACTAAATCTTGCCACTAAAAAAAGTAAACCAACTGCAGCAGGGTTTAATCCAAAAACATCCGTATAAAAAATAAATAAAAAGGTAGCGACTCCTCTCCATGCTATATTTGCCGCACCATCTCCAAGCGCATAGCCAATTTTTTCTTTTATTGATATTTTTTGGTTGTTCATTCTTTGTTAATTTAAGTTTGTAATTAAAATGTTGTTTATTTTTTATTTAATATTTCTTGTACCGATTTTTCATCGCCCTTAAAATCAACAATACTACCAAAGTCTGTGTCTGTAATTTTTCTAAAATCAGTCAAGCTTTTGTTATTTTCGTATTTGACCATTAAGGCTTTTAAATCTGCTTTTAGTGCTGTAATTACATTAGCATAATTTGGGTCGTTAATAATATTATTCATTTGACTTGGATCTTTTTCCAAATCATACAACTCCCAAACGTCAATATTGTAATAGAAATGTGCTAAAGTGAATTTTTGAGTTCTGATACCGTAATGTGGTTGCACATGGTGCCAGTAAGGAAATTCGTAATAATGGTAATACATGGCTTCTTGCCAGTCTGCGGGCGTATTGCCTTCTAACAAGGAAGCAAAACTTGTTCCTTGCATTTTTTGAGTGGTATTGATACCTGCTAATTCCAATAGGGTAGGTGCAAAATCTATATTTGTTACAATGTCTTCATTTATACTTCCAGCTTTTACTTTTTCAGGATATTTCACCATAAAAGGCATTCTTAAAGATTCTTCGTAAATAAATCTTTTATCAAAAAATCCGTGATCACCTAGGTAAAAACCTTGATCTGAAGTCAATACAATAATGGTGTTTTCTTCTAAGTTGTTTTCTTTTAAATAGCTTAAAACACGCCCAACATTATCATCAACCGATTTTACACAAGCCAAATAATCTTTAATATAAGTTTGGTATCTCCAGTTTCTACCTTCTTCATCAGTCATTCCTTCGGGCTTCACAATTTGTCCTGGTTTTGCACCATAAAAAGCCCATTGAATTTTTTCTTTACCTTTTAATCCTTCAGGTTCTGGTAATTTCATATCTCTATTACTGAAATATTCCATGGTCATTTCAGTATCACCTGCTGTTTTTTCACGACCTTCATAAGTGTCGTTATAAGTTGCAGGGTAAGGCATTTCTATATCATCCCAAAGTTGTTCATATTTTGTGTCTGGTTCCCAAGGGCGGTGTGGCGCTTTGTATTGTAATACCATTAAAAATGGTTCTTCAGATGATTTAATTGTATCCAACCAATTCAAGGCAAAATCAGTACTTAAATTGGTTGCATAGCCTTTTTCTTTAACATCGGTCCCGTTTTCATTGTATAGTGGGTCCCAATAATGACCTTGCTGACCAGCTGAATTATGATATTTAAAAGTGTCAAAACCGACAGGTTCTGTACCTAAATGCCATTTTCCAAACAAACTTGTTTTATAACCGTTTTTTTGAAATTCTTGTGGGAAAGTCCATTGAGCATCATTAAATTTTCCGCCACTTTCATTTTTATAATAACCATTCAAATTACTGTAATTTCCTGTTAAAATAGCAGCTCTACTGGGTCCACAAATTGCATTGGTAACCAAAACATCTTGAAATAGCATACCTTCTTTGGCAACGTTATCAATATTTGGCGTTGGTGCAATATCTTTATAAATACCGCCATAGGCACTAATTGCTTGTGTAGTTAAATCATCGGCCATGATATAAATAATATTTGGCTTTTTGGTAGTTTCAACTATTTCAACCTTTTTACCACAACTAAGCATAAGTGATAAACACATAATGGCAATAATTGTTTTAATTCTAAGAATATTTATCATCATAATTCTAATCTATTTAATTTAATAACGCTTCTACGCATAAATCACGTTTAATTCTGTTCTATTACACCTGATTTACCAGTATATAATTCAATCTCTTCGTTAAATTCAATTTTTATAACACGGCCATAGCCTAATTCTATGTTATTAGGCACTTTAATGAAACGTGTTGGTGGTACTTTTTTCCATGGTGCTCCACCTACATTTTTTATTTTAAGTTGTGTATGATCTTCACCTAAAACAGTAATACTTTTAGCTTTGTTTTGCAGGCCCTTTATCATTAATTCGTTTACAGGCTTACTAAAAACAAAAAGATACAAGGTTTTACCATCTTTTGACAAAGTACTTGGAGCTCCATAATGATTTTTATGAATCCCTGCGCGGGTTTCATATATTGCCTCACCATTTTCATTTAACCATTGGCCTATTTCCTTCAAATTTTTAATTTGCCACTCAGGAATAGTTCCATCGGGTTTAGGCGATACATTTAACAGTAAATTACCACCCATACAAACTGTTTCTGATAAAATTTGTATGAGCTGATTTGATTTAATGTGCGTTTCAGGTTTAGACTGTATTCGCTCACTATAACCCCAACCTGGACTCATAGTCATACAAAGTTCCCAAGGTTTTTCTCTTTTTTCAAAAGGCACTCCTTGTTCTGCAGTTTCGTAATCACCATAAACGCCAATTCTTTCATTTAGTACAATTCCGGGATTCCAATTTTTAAGCTTCACACGCATTTCATCCATTTTCCAATAATGATCAGGCATTCCCCAATCACCGTCAAACCAAAATAAATCGGGCTTAAATGCACTAAGTTCTTTGAGTTGTGTATCATTAGATTTCAGAAAATTATCCCACTTTTTAACAGATGTTGGCTCATTCTTAGATTCATCAGTTTTAAACATTTTACCTAAAGCCCCATAATCATCATTTGACCAATCAAGCCATGAAAAATACAATCCAAGCTTTATTCCTTCACTTTTAATTGCGTCACAATAAGGCGTGAGTAAATCTCTTGCTGCAGGCGTTTTATTAACTACATTTAATTTATTTGCCTTCGTGTTCCAAAGTGCCATTCCATCATGATGCTTTGTAGTTAGTACAGCATATCGAGCTCCAGCTTCTTTAAAAAGTTTAGCCCATTCTTTTGGATTATATTTTTCAGCCGTAAATTTTTCAGCCTGTTTCATATAATCTTCTTTAGATACTTTTTTATTAAAAACAGGCCATGAGGCTCCATCTCCATTTACAGAAAAAATTCCCCAATGAATGAATATTCCAAACTTAGCATCTTTAAACCATTCAATATCTGTATGGTTTTGTGATTGAGCGCTTATGGTTATACTAACCATAAAGGTCAGAACTGCACATATAATATTGTTTTTCATTTTTTATTTTTCAAGAGATTCACATAGTAAATCCATTAATTTTTTAAATTTATTCTTTCTTTTACTTCAAGGATGGTTTTTTGTAAATCTTTATTGTCAGAAGAAGCGCCAGTCATAATTGTAAATGCTCCAGGTTCAACGCAGTATTTCATGTTAATATCATAAAAAGCCAGGCTTTCAGCATTTAATGTGAAATCAACTCTTTGGGTTTCTCCTGCTTCTAAGAAAACTCTTTTATAACCTTTTAACTCTTTTACAGGTCTGGTAGCGCTACTCATGTTGTCTCTTATGTACAATTGAACAATTTCTTCACCATCCATTTTTCCAGTATTTGTTACAGAAACAGCAACAGTAATTTCTTCATTTTTACTTAATGTCGCTTTTGATAGTTTAGGTTCGCTGTATGTGTAATTTGTATAGCTTAATCCAAAACCAAAAGGGTATAAAGGAGCCGATTCTTCTACCGCATATTTATGAAAATACTGAGAAGGTTTGTGATTGTATATCATTTGTAATTGGCCAACACTTCTTGCCACGGTAAGAGGCAATTTACCACTTGGATTTACATCGCCAAATAAAATTTCGGCGATTGCTTTTCCACCAAATAAGCCAGGTTCCCAAGATTCGATAATAGCAGGAATAATATCTTGTAACCATGGTTCTGAAATTGGACGACCATTTACCAATACAATAATTACTGGTGTGCCCGTTTTTTCAATAGCTTGTATTAATGCTAACTG
>JADWMI010000182.1 GCA_015767395.1 Bacteroidota bacterium
TTTTCAAAACGCATTTCGTCTAACCAAAAAGTATATCCAGTACCATTTGTACTTTGAGTTCCTGCTGAAAAAAGGAACATTCCTTTTTCTTGAACCAATTTTGAAGGGTCTGGTATAGGAATAATAATTTTTCTCCAATCAGTAGATAACTCAACATTCTCTAAAGTAACAGCATATTCATTGCCTTCGAAGTCAGTTCCAAACCCAACTGTACCTATGGTTGCTGTGGTTGAGCCCTTTGCCCAAAACGTTAAGGCATCATAACTTGTAAGATCTCTACCTGCTCCTCGGTCTTTAAAAATACCGCCTATATAACCTCCATCTGGGTCAGATGGTGTTGGCACATCAATTCTAATTGATGATGACCCTTGATAAGCCTCATCATTATCAGTTCCAAAACCTTGTGTATTGGCACCAGTTGCTGGGTCAAATGATATAAAGAATTCATCAGTTAATCCAACAGGAGCATCAGTATATATTTCTCCGCTTGCGTTGTGACTTGCGAATTCAACATCATCAGAATATTCTCTTTCACAACTAACTGTTAGCGTAAAAATAAACCCTAAAAGTAGTGTGATTTTTAAATAAATAAATTTTATATTTTTCATTTCTCTATTTTTTTTATTTACCAATATTAATATGTACGTACGTTCTAATTTCCCACTCATTTCCATCGCCAAATCCAACAGGGCTTGCTACTGGTAGTGGAGGAAAAGTGTTAGGCACAAAAGTATTAGTAGGAGAATAACGTGCTGAATATTGATCCAGAGATCTCCAAGTCCCTCTAATTCCAATTTTGGTATTTGGTAAAATAAACCAATTTCGTTTTCCAACAGATGTTGATAAATCTAACATTAACTGTACTGGATACGTTAAGTTGAAATCACGATGATAATCATATGGACCCCAATCATTGATTTTGACAGTACTAACTAACTTCATTTTTTTATAAATCACTCTAACATCTCCTCCAAAACGATTAATTAATCTTGGGTCATCACCATTGGCTTGACCATTACCAACAAACAGATTCGCAATTAATCCAAAATCTGAATTTAATTTTGATACAATTCGAGAATTTGTTTCCCAAAGGTCTTCTGCAGGCGCAGAATTTGGAAATGCAAAGGATGTACGATCATCTAAAAATCCTATTGCTGCATCCATTGAATTTGGATGATGACGAAAAACAAAACCAAGATTCATTGCAAATTTTGCATCTTCCGCCATGTCATTGTCCCATTCATACATCCAAGTACCCGGTGTGGGATCGTAGCTTAATAAAAGTTCTCCAGCCGTTGTTTCTCTATTCTCTCTTACAGCAAAAGGATCGTCTTGAACATTTCTAAGTCGTCCCGGTGCTTGAACATCATTTGGCATCGCTTCAACAATAGGTTTTTGCCATAAAAAGTTTGGGGCAATTGTTAGATCCCCTATAAGATAGGTGAAACCCGTAAGAAAGTTGGTTTGGTTTCCGCTTCCTGTATCTTTAAGTGTCCAGCCTGTAAAAGTTCTTGTCTGATCTGCACCCCCACGAGCAACTAATCCTGCTGCTGCGCCCTGAGCATAAAAGTTAATCGGTCCGTTAGAATATGTTACTTTGGCTTTTGCTCCCCAGTTATCTTCTGAATTAATTTTATCATTATAAATAATATATTTTTCCCCAGAATCTTGCACATTTGGATTGTAATTTGGATTCTTTTCAGCAATTTGAAATTCTCTACCATTTAAGGGTTGACCTCCCCAAAGACCTCCAATTTCAACTCCAAAAGAGCCAAATTCTCTTTTAATATGAAGTGTAGCTCTACGTGTTTGTGGAAGCGGTACTGCAAAAGAAGAAACAGCTTCATTTGCATCGTCTATATCTTCATGGTAAATACCAGAGACATCGAATTTACCTATTGTTCTGCTATATTTTAAAAGTACAGCTGGGTTTGCTCCCCACCAAAGTTGAGGACCAAAAGCAGCTTTTAAACCTTTTATAGCTTTTTTACCATCAATTTCAATACCTGAAATTTCACCATTATAAATATCTAAGTTTGGACCATAGTTTGCTTCGGGATATAAACCGAAAAAGTCGCCTTCATAACCCCACTGACCATGACCAGTACGATAAAAACCTCTTAAATCAAAATCTTTAGCGTTCCATTCAAATTCAGCATTATATACTTTCACTGCTTCTAAGTTGGTAAGATCTAAATTTCCTTCATCTGTATTTACCGATACGGTGCGCCCTCTGTTTTCATAAAAAATTTCATCAATAGGGTTGTCTGCAACATGTCCGAGAATATTAAAGTTTATATTTGCGCGCATATTTGCCACAGGATTTCCCTCAACACCTACATAGAAAGACTGCATATGATCAAAACCAAGTTGATCAGGGAATGTAATGTTATCTGGATCTCTTGAATCTGGAGTTGTAATTAGATTACCACCCGTATTAAATGTTGTAAATTCGGCTCTCATATTGCTAAGACGTATTTTAGCTCCTTCATTGCTCTTTAAAGCCGCTTTGTCTCCACGTGCTCTTAAGACCGCATCCATCAAATTAACATTTGAAAAATAATCTTCAACAAATTCTGCTGTAACATCTGCGTCATATGGGTTTAATTGATGTGCTTCTTTTAAAGCATAATATGCGGCACGTGGGTAAAGGTCATAAAGTCCTCTTTCATTTGTTGGCCCTTTTGCACAAATACCGAACCATTCTTCATTCATATTATTAGCACCAGGATATTCAACGTCTAGGGTATAACCCCCTGCATTCCAAGTAGATTCAGTTTGATGTGTATCTGCATCTTCTCTATCATCAAAACCAGCTTTCCACCAACCATCACTAAATTGAAATGTAAAACCACCAATAGCGTTATTTGTTTTTCCTAAACCAGCAGCGTTTTGGTAAATTTCTTTCCAGTTATTTACCATATAATATGCTTGCATTTTTTGGTCTTCAGCATTATTAATAGCATTGAATGCATCTGCACCAAATTCTGTAAACATAATTGGTTTGTTCAACTTGTCTTTAACTACTTGAAAGATATCACCAAATGAAACACCACGATAAGAGTTCACTCCATATATATCCACATCTTTACATTCTTCCGCAACAATATCAATAAATAAGGTATCCCCATTACAAATGGCTACAGGGTGCGATGAGTCTATTGATTTTATTAATTTAGCAGCCTCATTCATAAGCTTATACATAGGGCGTCCACGTAACTCACCAACAGCATTAATTTTCTCTTCTCCATCTGGAAAATCTTCTGTTTCTGCACCTGCCCAAAACAGTCCATAATTATTTTCATTACCAATTAAGTACAACAATAAGCCAGGAGTGTTTTTGTATTCTTTAACCAATTTGTCAACTTCAGATAAAAGTATTTCTTGCGTATGTGCGTCTGCGTAATTTGTAACTGGAGTCCAAACACCATCTATAGTTAAACCATAACGACCAAAAGGATCGTTAAGCATCGTGTAGATGCCGTAGTTTTCGTAGATATACTGAATCCATTTTGCAGGAACACCGGTATACTGACGAATAACATTGACATTCATATTTTTTAAAAGTGACATTTCTGAATCAAGTCCAGCCTTAATGAATTCATCCGACTTTTTCCAAAAATTAGCATTTACAGTATTAGTTCCAATAGGTATATAATCCCAGTTCATACCGTTGATCATAAAATCCTTCCCGTTGACGACTAATTTCATTCCTTTATCATTTTTTACAACGGACACCCGATCAACCTGGGCAAATACCGATGACGTAAATAAGAAAAGAATTAGTATTAGAAACTTGTTTTTCATTGTGAGTTTTTTAAAGTTGAGTTTACTACAAATAAATTCAATTAGTTATCCTATAAATCTACTAATTAATATAGTTGATTTGTGAAATTTATTCTTAAAATTTCTCTACATCATCAATTAATGTAGCTGAAAATTAAGAATATAGCTTATTCTATATTGTTTTTCCTAAAGGCTGAGGAATAAACAGATAATTAATTTCATTGTGTTTTTTTAGAAATATGAAGTAAATGTTAAGCAAATGTTAAGGTGTTTGGAAGTTTAAAATATAGTATATTAACAAGATTATAACCTATATTGTATAATTTCATCATATTTTTTGACTAATAATTACTTAACAAAAATTTGCGAATCGACTAATTAGAGCCGTTAATTCACATTGCTTTTGGTGGTACCAATACACTTTTTAACAAAGTGTATTTTTTTAACTCCATAATAGGTTTTTGAAATGGGATTAACCTTTCTTGATAAGTTTAAAAAACACCTCTACAACTAAACACATAAAGTATATTTAACGGACTTTCATAAATTGAAAAGAATACTTAGTTCCATAACGAATTTGTATAAGAAAATTAAAAAAGTAAAATTTAAATTTTAATTAAAATTGCTATCTTTACACGAAATTTATTCATGTATTTATTAAAAAAGATACTACTTGTAGTTTTATTTATTTCTGTTCTTGTTGATGCGCAAGAACTTCCACCAATAGTAGCATATTCAGTAAAAGATTATTTAGGACAAACCCAAAATTGGAAAATTGATCAATCTTTTGAAGATTATATTTATATAGGGAACAATAGTGGTTTGTTGGAATATAATGGCGCTAATTGGAAAATTTATCCTTCGTCTAATAATTCAATCATAAGATCAGTTAAAGTAATTGGTAAAAAGGTTTTTACTGGTTGCTATATGGATTTTGGATTCTGGATTAAGAATGATTATGGTAACTTAACTTATACTTCGCTGGTTGAAAAATCACCAACTTCATTATTAGCTGATGAATCTTTTTGGAACATATTACACTTTGAAGATTATGTGTTATTTCAGTCCTTAAACAGAATATACATTTATAACCTTACTGATGAATCATTTAAAATAATAGAGGCTCCATCAAAAAGAGCAGTTCTTTTCAACTTTGGGAACTCTATTTATTTTCAAAAATCGAATGAAGGAATTTTTAAAATTGAAAACGGTGAAGCTATTTTAGTTTCAAATGAACAAGTAATAAAAGACCAAGTAATTGTTGGCACTTTTTTAATAAATAAAAAACCGCTTTTTCTAACAGAAAACGGTGAATTTTATTTTTTTGAAAATGATACATTATTACGATGGAATATAAGTGCTAATCAAATTTTAAAATCAAAAAATATTTATAGCAGTATTAGGCTATCTGATGGAAGTTTTATTTTAGGAACTATTTCAAATGGAATTTA
>JADWMI010000183.1 GCA_015767395.1 Bacteroidota bacterium
TTTTACTACTTTTTTAGTTGGATACACTGTTTTGTGGTTTGATAAAATGAAATAAATAAAAATTACGATTTATCCGTATTTTCATCTGAATTCAACCACCCAATAAGTAACATGTATCCAAGTGACATTACAATGGCTCCGGTGAAAAGACCGATAAATCCTGAGAGAATAAAACCACCAATAACACCAATAAAAATGACTATCATTGGAACTGAGGCTCCCTTTCCAAGTAATAATGGCTTAAGAACATTATCTGACAGACTCGCTACCAATATTAATACAGTCCAAATTATTGCAGCTGTAGTAGATTTTATAGCGAATAAATAAACAATAATAGGCAGTATAACAATAATAACAGGTATCTGAAGTACACCTATAATAAATACCAATAAGGTCCAAATGCCAGCATAAGGAACACCAGATAACAAGAACAAGACCCCTTCCAAAATAGCGACTATAAGCGCAACGCCAATAACACCCTTAACAACGTTACTAACCGTTTTTATGGCAACATCAGTAAATTCATCACCTCTTTTTCCTGCAATTTTTATGAAAAATTTACGCAGTGTTTCTTCAACTCCTCCCAAAACCAACAAAATAGTGGCGATAATAAATGAAATCATAGTTTGAATTACACCACCTACTGAACTCATAAGTCCACTAGCTAATTTACGGGCAATACCAATTAATTGATCTTGATACTTTATAAAGGCTTTTTCAAAATCTGCAGAGGTGTTTTGCCAAAAATCATAGACACGTTCACCAATAATTGGCCAATCTTTCACCTTTTCAGTTGGTAGGGGAATCGATAACTCTCCACTATCAAAACTTGTTTTGAGTACTTTAACTTCTTCAACAATAGAGTCTATCATAAACCATGATGGAATAAAAATGACAGCAAAAACAGTAATAATAATTAAAAGTGAGGCAGATTTTGGTTTTCCACCCATTTTAGTCGCTAATTTTTTATGAAGCGGATTCATTGCTATGGCAAGTATAAAACTCCACAACAGGATATTTACAAAAGGAAGTAAAATCATCAAAGACCAAGCAATTACCAATAATAGAATTAGCAGTCGTATTGTTGTGTCATATACTGAATTTGTTGGAAGTTGATCTTTCATTTTTTATGATTTTTATTGTTAACCATATCAAATATAATCAAATTGACTTCAAAAAATAATTTTTTGATAAGGGTTTGGGTTTAAAATAGATGTTTCAATAAGGGCAGATTGTTAGAAAACAAAAAATAATTATATATTTACTATAGCCTCTCTTTTAACTGAAATAAAATAACCGCTATATATTTTAATGCGCTATTGATAATTATAATTACTGTTTAACTATAATTTAAAAAGCAAATTATGAAATTAGGTGTATTTTCAATCAGCATCAATGTTAAGGACATTGATGCTTCAAAATTATTTTATGTAAAACTAGGGTTTAAAGTCTTTGCCGGAGATATTAAACACTGCTATCTTATTATGAAGAATGAAGGTTGTATAGTTGGGCTTTTTCAGGGGATGTTTGAAAAAAACATCAAGACTTTCAATCCTGGATGGGACGAGAATGCGCAACATCTTGATTCATTTACGGATATTAGAAAAATTCAACGACAACTTAAAGGTAAAGATATTAATATTGAAAAAGAAGTTGATAAAAGTACTTCTGGACCAGCAAGTTTTATGATTGTTGATCCAGATGGAAATACGATTCTATTAGATCAGCAAGTTTAGCACTCTTTAAATATTTAATATTTAAAGAGGTCAGAACACAATTATTTTATTTGTATTTAAAATTATTAGATGCTGTCTACAATAATTCTGTTTCTACGAATTTTAATTTTACCTTCGTTTTCTAATACTTTCAATAGGCGTGAAACTACTACACGTGAAGTATTGATGTCGTCGGCTATTTCTTGGTGGGTAATAATTAAAATGTTGTCATTCATTATTTTAACCTTGTCGGTTAAGTATTTATATAGCCTGTTGTCTAACTTTGAAAAGGCTAAGCTATCAATAGATTCTACCATTTCAATTAAACGCATATGATAGCTGTCAATTACAAATTCTCTCCAGGTTTTATATTTTTCAAGCCAAGTATCAATTTTATCAACAGGAACAAATATTCCTTCAGTATCCTTTTCCGTAATACCTCTAAACATACTTTTACTTCTATTGATACAGTTAATGAATGAAATGGCGCAAGTATCTCCTTTTTCTAAAAAATACAAAGCAATTTCATCACCATTTTTATCTTCTCGAATAATTTTAACTGCACCATTTAAAATTAACGGCACATGAGTCATTTTATCTCCGATATCAATTAAAATCTCGTTGCTATGTATGGTTCGTAATAT
This sequence comes from Bacteroidota bacterium, assembly GCA_015767395.1. Next base: position 2,360 of record JADWMI010000183.1, read on the forward strand.
ACCCACATCAATAATTTCTTTTAACAGATCTTCTTCAAATATTTCAGCGTAATAATCTTCTAATTTTTCTCTTAAAATTTCTTTATCTGTTGTCATAACTTTTTTAAATATGTTGCTATTGAACAAATTTACAAATAGCTTAAAAAAAAACGCCTGATAATTATCAGGCGTTTTTTTCAAATAATTATGATTGATTAAAACCTTACTTGGACTTGCATTAATAAAGCATCGTTATCTTGATTTATATAAGTCTCAATATTTGCTTGATAATTTACTTGTAATCTTACATTTTTATGAAAGAAATAGTTAATACCTAAAGTCATTCTTTCTTGATACCCAATCTTAGCAAGATCTATATCTTGATCAAAGAATTCATATTTAAATACTGGTTGTAATTTCTTATTTACATTGTATGTAGCCATAATGTATGCACCTTGTCTTTTTTCTCCTAATTCTAAAGGCTCAGATCCACAACCACCGCCGGCAGCTCTGTTGTAATCACCTTCATCATAAATATATTCACCTTGTAAAGAGAATTCTTTGTAAGTAATTAATGCATCTACTCCATAAGTTGTTCTGTCGTCATCATTTGTATTTGGGTAACCATATCTAAAACTGGCACCAATGTTTAAAAAATCCCATACTTGGTATGTAGCTCTGGTGATAATGTCTTTTTTAGAATTGTTATCATTAACGCCTAAACCACGACCATTCATTAAAGCTGCAGAATATGTAAATTTTGTTTTAGAAGAGCCTCCCATAACTATTAAACCCATATCTCTTTGCGGAGCCACCAATTGATCAGCTACTATTGATCTATCAATAGTTGTTAAACTATGGCAAGCGGTTGTAACTTCTCTACTAAACGGTTGTTTAAAAGATCCTAATGAGATTTTAGCCCATTCATGTTTATCGTAACTTACAAAGGCGTCTAATAGGTATGCATCTCCACCACCAATAAAAGCACTGGTTTCTAGTACAACATAGTAAGAGAAAGAACGGTTTACTCTTCCACGTACACCAACACGTGCTCTTTTAAAGTTAAATGTGTTTTCACCTGGATCGGTAAAATAAACATTGTATTGCGGTTGTATATAACCGAATACGGTTAAGCTACTTGTTTTTGGCGTTCCATCTGCTGATGTAGCTGGTGCAGCGTCATCTTCACAACCTTGTGCAAATGCTGAACTAATTGAGAATGTTAGGAATAATGTGAATAGAATTATTATTTTTGTTTTCATATGAGTTATTTTAAAAGCCCTAAAAGAGATTGTTACCTATTGGTAAATAAAAAACATCATTAAATATTTAAACATGGTTTTAATCAGTTTTCAGGGCTTTAGGTTTTTAATTAAATTATTTATTCTAATGGTAAACCTTTTGTTTTACTATCTACACCCCATTGGTTTGTTGTCCATTGTGAGCTTTCATGGCTTAATCCATTCATACCAAAAGTTAAACTGTATGCGTCGTATCCTAATACATTTAAACAAGCTGTAACTACAGCAGAAGTTTGTCCTGTATAGCAATAAGTAACAACCTTAGCAGAAGCGTTTAAATTTTTATATTCGTTGTTAGCCAATGTTAATGGTAAAATTTTATGAGCACCTGTGATATGACCAAATCCAGTATAATCTCCTTCATTAAAATAATTGTTAATAAAATAATTGCTTGGAGTTGCTATAACATCTGTATTTGATGCAGTTTTGAATCCTGCAGCTACTGCATCTTCAACTCTCTTTTTTAAGATTTCAGCACCATCAGTACTTAAACTAGAAAGAACTGGAGCATCAAAAATATCTAGTGCTGGAGCTGATCCAAAAGTCCATTCAGAACTATCTGAACCAACATTTCCAGTTTTACTCGTCCAAGAATCTGTGGTTTCAGACCAACCTGTCATACCCCATTTTAATGCTTGTGCATTTGGATGACCATACATACGTAATAAGGCAGCTGCATAGCATGCAGTTTGACCAGTAAAACAAACTACTAAAATTTGTTTACTTCCTTTATTTTCTGCAGAAGTTAATATATCCTTAAACGCTACATTTACTGCACCCTCAATATGGCTTTCTCCATATTTCGCAGCAGATCTAATATCCATTATGTAATATTTATTTTTATATGCTGTTGCATCATAATCTGCTAATGAAGGCGCACCAACAACAAATTTTATTCCTGCTTCATTTTTAATAATTTTATCTATATCTAAGCCATTGTCGACCATGTGAGTTTTTAAAATGTCAAATGTAGGAACTGTTGGTCCTCCAAAATCGGGGTCATCACCTCGATCACAAGAGGTTAAAAATAATGTTGGGACAAATAAGAGTCCAATTAGGATTAATGATAATTTTTTCATGGTTTTGTTTATTTATGTTTGTATTATTTTTGTTTTCAATATTTTATTATTCTACTATAGGAAAGTTTTTAATTTCTTCTTTAGACCAACCATTCCAGCCTTTTTCAACTAAAGTTGAATTCATATAACTGTTTGATCCATAGGCTAAATTGTATACGTCGTAACCAATTACATTTAAGTAAGCAACGGCATATGCGGCACCTAAACCAGTATCACAATTCACCAATATTTTTTTATCAGCAGGAAGTGTGTATAAGCTAGTTGAAGAAGCCAAGCATTGTTTAGGTTGATATTGAACAGCTCCTTGTACATGACCAGCATTATAGCTGTCTTTAGAAGTGTAATTAACTATAAAATAATCTTGTGGTGTTTCAAAAGCAACAGGTGATTTTACAATAAACTCCTTATAAGGTTTAGCAAAGGCTTCTTTAATTCTCGCTTGTAAAATTTCTTTTGCGTCTGTTTTTCCGGTAGTTAAAATAGGTGTTGCACCTTTTTCTGGTTTTGAGTTTTC
>JADWMI010000184.1 GCA_015767395.1 Bacteroidota bacterium
GCGGTGGTATTGTAACCATTAAGTTTTTAATCTTCTTTTCAGCGAATAGATTTAATACTTCATAATAGGTTTTATGAAATTCCGTTGATTGAAATTCCGGCATTGTTTGTTGCGTGAACTTCAGTAAGTGCCTTTTACCTAATTCGCTTTTAACTTGGCTCGTCTTTATTCTCATCAGCGGCTTTTTCAAGTGCAAGTAAAACCTCAGTTGAAAGTTTTGACAAATCAATACTTGATCCGATTGCTTCACCTTGTGTTGTATGGTCAATTTCTTGCCTTTCAATATAACCGCGCTTTTTTCCTTTGGTCTTTAAAAAGAATATTGTTGCAGCGGTTGAATTTTCTTTTATCTGTTTATGCAATTGTGATTCGACAAAATCCAAAGTAACGTTTTCCATTTCCTGGACCTTCTTCGCAAAATCTTCATCATCTTTTAAATAATTATAAAACGTTCCCCTATCAACTCCAACAATCTTGCAAGCGGTTGTAACTACTCCAAGCGATTTTTCAAGTGCTTCAATTAATGCTTTTTTGCTTTTTTCTGTTCTACTTTGTGCCATTACTATTTTCTTTTAGGCGTTGTATGTTGAATTTTGTTGAATTTTTATATTACTTTTTATATGATTTTCCGTTTATCTTAACGGTTAAACTTTCATCAAGTTTCATCATTCTATCAATTATAACTTGACAATACTTTGGGTCTAATTCCATTCCGTAGCATTTTCTTTTAAGTTGGTGTGCTGCTACCATTGTTGAACCGCTGCCAAGAAAGAAGTCAAAAACCAAGCTACCCTTGTTTGAACTTATCAACATTTCATTTGATATTAATTCAATTGGCTTCATTGTAGGGTGCAGTCCTTTTTCCCTTCCATATTCCAAGCATCTTGAATAATTAACGTCTTTTAATCCATTGTTCCAAATTGCAGATTTTCTAAACAATATTAAATATTCAATATCCGGTCTGTGCGAATCACCAATTGGTATTGCATTTGGCTTTTTCCAAATTAGAACATTAAAAGAATATTTTGAATCTCTTGCCCAAACTAAATAATCTGGTAAAAGTTCTTTATTACAAAAAACATAAGCATTTAATTTTTTATTATCAAAAACTAAAGGAAGCGTTTGCAGAAAGTCTTGTGGATTAAAATCAGAAATAAATTCAATATCTTTACCTTGTTTTCTCAATCCTTGTCCGATATTTCCCTTGCAACCACCTTCTGTTTGTATTTTGTAAGGTGGGTCTGTAAATACCATATCTGCCTTCTCTCCATCCATTAGCTTTGCAACCGTATCTGAACAAGTAGAATCACCACAAAGCAATCTGTGTTCTCCTATCTCTATTAAATCACCAAGAACAATATCTGTTTTAATTTCATCCGGAACGCTAAAATCATCTTCTTCGGCTTCCAATACTTCCGGTTCAAAAAACTCTAATTCATCAGCATCAAAACCCCATTCAATCAAATCATCTGTTTCAAAGTGTTCTTGTATTAACTCCATATCAAATTGACCGGTGTTTTTATTCAATCTTACATTTAGTTCTTTTTCTTTTTCCAAATTTAGATTTACTTCAACCGTTGGAATTGTTTCATTCCCCATTGATTCCCAAACTTTCATTCTTTGGTGTCCACCTACTAAAATATTCTTTCGGTCCTTGTGAGTGTTTACAATAATTGGATCAACTAAACCAAATCTTTTAAGCGAATCAGTTAATTGATTTTGTTGTTCTTTTGTTAATTCTCTTGGATTGTATTCTGCTCTGATTAAATCGGATATTTTCCTTGTTTTAATCTGCATTTCCTGGTTTACTGTTTTCTTTGCCATTTTTAGTTTAGTGTTTATTTATTTTGTTTTTTTATTGTACCAAAAATAGGTGTCTTTTCCTTCTTTGTCTTTACAATTAAATTCTGCATAAGTTTGATGAAATTCACTTGGCTTTGCCGTAAATCGGTAACATTCTTTTTTGAATTTACATTTGTTATTATTGCACATACTAATGTCCGGCATAAAAAACTGTTTTATCTAATTTGAATTTGCCTTTTCCGCTTTCATAGAATGAACAAAGAATATAATCTTTTGTTTCAAATGAAATATAAATTTTTGTGTCTTTGTATGTATAATTTTGTGAAAAATCCATTGGTTCAAAATCTTTTATCATTCCCTTCTTTGCTTTTACGTTTGTGATTAAATCTATTTGCTAAAAACCTTCTTAACTTTAAATACTTTATTCTATTTTTAACATTTACACCGTTAAAATCTGCTTCACCGGTTTCATATTCAATTAATATCATTCGGTCCAAATAGTCAATTCTTGGCCGTTTCACGCGCTAATCTTTTCAAAGTACGCATAAATAATTGAATTTAAAGCCGCTACTATAAAGGCAATAATTACTGATTCAACGCTAAAAGTGCTATTATAGTAACCAATTTCAATTGCTATGGTCCAGACTGAAGCCATACACGTTCCGCATCCAATAACCGGTTTTAATATGTATTTAAGGAGTTGTGAATGTCTTTGCGCCCATTCATAAGGTTTCCTTAAAAAATAAAATATCATTCCGGGTGAACTAATAATTCTTAATCCAACACAAAACAAACTTATTATTAACGCTTTTATTAAAATATCCATTTTTAAAAGAATATATTAAAACATTTTATCCAATACCAAACAACCGGAAAAACAATAAAAGGAACTGATCCAACAATTACTCCTATTGCCAAAAGGCCTTTTATAATATCTGTAAATCTTTTTAATTTGCTCATTCGTTTATTTTTAGTAATTTTCTTAATATAGGGTTTATTATTATCATTTGCAATAATACGGCAGCAAAGATAATTAAATATATTTCAATCATTTGTTTATATGTTTATCAAGTGCGGCAATAATATCTTTATCATATTGAACGGTCCACATTTCACCGTACAAAGATAGATTTATATTTCCATCATTGTTAATATAATAAGCAACAACACCGTTAACATCAAAATTAAAATCTATAATAGTTGTTTCCGGCTCCGGCACATCATAGCCAAGTTGGTGTGCTTGTTCAATATCCTTAAAATTGGCAACAAATTCTGTTTTAGCTTTCATAGAATTACAAATATAGTTTTTTATTAATAATTTCGAACATTCACAAGAACAAAGTTTTCCTTTTTCAATTGATTTGTTGCAAGATAAACACCTTTTAATTTTTCCTTCGGCATCAATATAATCAATTTCGTTGAATATATTAATTTGTTTCATTTTGCTTTTAGTTCTTTTACTTTGTCTTTATAAATTACTTTCATTTCAATCAATTCCGGAATAGAATATTTTGTTGGCACATTTCTTCTTACTTCAAGCAAATGAAAATTCAATTCTCCAATCCTTTCGGGCAATCTTTTTGTGTATTCAATTAAATTACCGTGTTTCCATTGGTTACAATGTACGCATTGTGCAAAAACATTATCCTCATCAAATCTAACTGAAGGATTACCACCGGCAGAATAATAGTGTCCGGCATCATATTTACCAACTAATGGTTCATTACACGAAATACATTTTTCATTAACATCACGTAACCTAATAAATGTATTAAATATTTTTTGAAGTTCCTGGATATAGTCGGAATATGTTTTTAAACTTTCTTTTATTTTCTTCTTTTCAATGGACCATTCTTTCCTTTGCTTTTTTGCTTCCAATACCTTAGAATATTCAATTGCACAAATTGGTGAACAAACGGCTTGTAAAGGCTTCATTCTTTCAAATGGTGTTTTGCATTGTTTACATTTATAAAGTCGTTTAGGCTTCTTCTTAGGCTGCTTTTCTTCATTGTGTTTACATTCGTTAGAACAAAACTTTTGATTGAAATAAACAACTTCAAATTTTATGTTACAATTCTTACACCGCATTATAAATAAAATTTGTTTTCTTCTGCCATTTGCTGGACCAAAAAATAGTTTTGTTTAAATTCTTCAGCATCCATAATATAAATCCCATTTTCTGAAGCAAACTTTCGAAACTTTTCAATTGCGATAATCATTTCATCTTTTGAAATATCTTTTGAAGATAATAATGCTTCGCGAATTTCACCGGTTATTTTATTTGTTCTTTCGTAAATAAATAAATCAGCGTTAACCGTTGCCTTGAAAATTGTTTGCTTCACGTATTCAATTTGTTCGCCATATTCAATGGCAAAGATTGTTAAGATACAATGTAAATATGAATTTTGTTTAACTGATCGCATTGATTTCTTTTCAGTCAATTCAATTTTTGCACCTTTTTTAATTAGCTGCGAAAGTTTTGTTTCCGCTTTGTTTATTTCAAATTGTTTTGTAAGGTCTAAAAGCATTTTAATTCAAGTTTTAAGGCATTACAAATCTTTTCCAGGTTATGGAAGCGAATTTGTTTATCACCGTTTATAAAGCCGCTTAAAGTAGCGTATCGAACACCGGAAGTGTTATGCAATTGCATCAGATTGAAATTCAATTCTTTCATTCTGTTTTTAATAGTTTGTTTCATAGTTTGTTTAAATCTGGGGATCCCCACTTTTTTTAGTCTGTTAATAACGCTATTGCCTTTTGAATATCTTCACCAACAAAATCAAGTTGTATTCTTTCGTGTATTAGATATTCCGCTTCCATTCTTTCTAAATGGAAAATTTCTATTTCTATGTAAGCTAATGTTGCTTCGTCTTGCTTACCGTTCTTCATAGTTTCAATAGCTTCCTTTTTAAATACTATCTCTTTTACTAATTGCTCTAATTGATTTACGTTTCTTAGTTTCATAATTTTTAGTTTTTAGTTGATTAAAAATAAAGGGGGGGATCCCCCCTTTTATTGTTTTATTGTTCTACTTCTGTTGTTGTAAATGCACCATATATTTCAAAGTGAGTAATAGGTTTAATATGTTTTTCGGTTGAATAGATTGTATTACCGTTTATAAAACTTAATTCTCCTTTAGCGTTTTGGTGTATTTCAAATTGTTTCTTTGAACCGATAAATGTTATATGGCTAAAACTTACCTTTTTAATCGTCTTAGTGATTTCTATTACATTGTCATCTGTGTGTCTTACTAAGTTTAATTTATCTCCTTGTTTCATAATTTTTAGTTTTTGTGTTTGTTTTTGTCTTTGTTGGTACAAATATACGCTAAATAGTATAGCTTTTACATTCTTTGAAAAGTATTTTTAACTTTGTAGGTTTTATACGGGTTACAGAGGCAAAGTTTTTTTGTTAAATCTTCACAT
>JADWMI010000185.1 GCA_015767395.1 Bacteroidota bacterium
TTTTGCTGTTAGAATAATTACAGGTATATGACTGGTGTTGATATTTGTTTTAATTTTTTTACACATTTCTATGCCATTCATTATTGGCATCATTAAATCGCTAATAACTAAACTAGGTTGGTGTTCAATAGTAATTTTTAAGCCTTCCTCACCATTATTTGCGGATAAAACTCTAAAATTATGGCTAAAAAAGTCTACCATATACTGTTGTAATTCGGGGTTGTCTTCAACTATTAAAATAAGGGGTGTGTCACTTGAATGTGATTTCATAACATTAGGTGAATCATTTGGAATTAAAATCCTTTCTTTTATGACCTCCACACCAATTTTGGTGTAATTAAAATGATGCTTTTGAGGTTCAGATTCAATCACAGCGTCTTCTGAATATGCATTTTTAGTTATTGGAATACTGAAAGAGCATGATGTTCCTTTATCAAGTTCACTCTCAACTTTTATAAAACCTTTATGAACTTCTACCAAACGTTTTATATAAGCCAATCCTAAGCCTGAACCTTCTTTAATTGGATTATGAGACTTCCTTGTTTGATAGAATCGTTCAAATATACTTTCAATCTCTTCTTTAGGAATCCCTATCCCCTCGTCAATAACTTTAATAGTAGCATATTCCTGATTATTAATAATCTCTAAATCTAAACTTAATGTAATTCCTTTTCCTTTTTCAGTAAATTTAAAAGCATTTGACAATAAATTATAGAGTATTTTCTCAATTTTATCATTGTCAAACCAAGCATTCATTTCTGATCCTGAAAATTTGTACTGAAACTTTATATTTTTTTCTACTGCAATTTCTTCAAAAGCCTCATAAACACCCTTAATAAATGAACTCAATTCACCGTTTTGAATTATTAAATTCAAATTTCCAGATTCTGCTTTTCTAAAATCTAGCAATTGATTAATTAATTTAAGTAATCTATTTGAGTTTTTATACATAATTGTATTTAAACTGCTAATATCATTTGGTTTAACATTTCCATTCATTATTTGCTGTAACGGGCCAATAATTAAGGTTAATGGAGTTCTTAGTTCATGAGAAATGTTTGTGAAAAATTGTAACTTCATTTGATTCATCTCATCAGATTTTTCATGAAGCGCACTCTCCAAATCTAATTCGCTTTTTAAGCGAATTTGATCGAAACGAAATTTTACAATTACATAAATTATTACAAATGTTAGTATTGCAAACATAAAAATAGCAAATGGTGTTAAATACCAAGGGGCTTTTATTGTAATTGCAATTTGTCTTGGTTTATCAGTCCAATTTCCAGCACTATTTGTGCCAGAAACTTTAAAAGTATAATTTCCAGGTGGAATATTTGTATAAGATGCAAATCTACGGTTGTTTCCAATTGCATATTGCCATTTGTCATTAAACCCTTCTAAAATATATTTGTATTTGTTTTTTTCAGGGTTTGAAAAATGCATACTCGAAAATGAAATTTCAAAAGAATTTAAGGAGTGATGCAAAATAATTTCGGCTGTTTTATTTATACCTTTAGTCAAAATGACCTTATCATTTACTTTTTGAAAAGGTTTTATGGATTCATCGAACAGTTTAAAATCTGTAATTGTTAATTGTGGCTTAAAATTATTAACGGATATATTATTGGGTTGAAAAAAGGTTAAGCCATTAACACCACCAGCAATCATGATTCCCGTGGATGTTAAAAGCATTGAATTGTCTTTAAATTCATTTACATTAAATCCATCTTGTTTTTCAAAATGTATTATTTCTCCTGTTGTAGGGTTTAATTTTGAGATTTCCCTAATATGAATCATCCAAATATTCCCTTCTAAATCTTCTTTAATTTGGTAAACGACATCACTTGGTAGTCCGTTTTCCGTCGAATAATGAGTAAAGTTTAATTCGTTGTTTTCTAAAATTTCAATGCTATTTAAACCACCACCAAAAGTACCTACATATAACTTTCCATCCTTTGCTTGAAAAATATCAAGCACATAATTATTACTTAAGCTGTTTTTATTTGTTGGGTTATTTAGATAACGAATAAATCTATCATTCCCTTGGTTAGGCCGTTCTAGTTTATTTAACCCTCCAATGGTCCCTACCCAAATATTTCCCTTTGAATCTTCTAAAACATCCCTTACAAAATTGTTAGATAAACTATTTGGGTCATTTGGTATGGGATTGTAATTAATTGTATTATAATTATTGTTGTTTTTATCAAAAGAAATTTTTAACAATCCATTATTCCAATAGCCGGCCCATATATTTCCATTCCTATCTTCTTCAATTCCAAATACAGGGCTTTTGATAATTTCACCAGCATTATTCTTGAATTCATTAAATGTTTTAATATTAAAGGTGTTGGAATTTTTGAGGTAGTTAATTTTGCTTAAGCCTTCTTTAGCGCCAACCCATACATTTCCTTTTCGGTCACCTATTAAACGTTTAATTTCAAACAGCTCAGGAATGTTAAATTTTACATTTGTATTGGTCAAATAATTATAATACCAAGGAGTTTTGGAGATATTTGAAATACTTTTTTCAATTTCTTTTCCTTTTAAAACAGCAATACCTCCTCTACCTTGTGAGCCTAACCAAATATTCCCTTTGGAATCTTCACACATAGAAAGAATTGGAAAGGAATGGAATTTATTCTTGTTATATGGTTTTAAAAACTCATTTGAATTAAAAAAAGTATGGCTTTCTAAATCAATTTTATACAATCCATTGTTTAAAGTTCCCAGCCATAAAATATTTGTGTTGTCAATAAATATTTTTTGAGCCTGCTGCGAATTGATTATTTTTTTTAACTGAATGTTTTTGTTAAAATGTGTAGCTCTTTCTAATCCTATATCGTAGTTTAAGAGAAGTCCATTACCCGCAATCCAAAGCTTATTGCTTTTGTCAACAACCATATTCAATAAAGCATGTCTTTTACTTGCTTCTTCTTTGTTATTTGAATTTAAGTTAATTAGTTTTTTATCTATTAATTGAAGGTCATTATTGAATTTTACTTTTAAGAGTTGTAGATTATCACTAACAATCCAAATGGTGTTTTTGGGGTATTCAATAAAATCTACGGCATACCCTTCTTCAAAACGATTATCGCGTAAACCCGTTTCTATAATGTTAATTTCAGGAAAGTCTAATTCATCTGTTATCTCAATTTGATGTACTTTTACATCTTTTTCAGGGGTTAAAACCCAATGCTTCCCATTGTTTGCACGAATAATCCTTCTGTTGCGTAAATCAAATCCGTTGTTTTCTGCAAGAAACTTATGGAATAATAAGCCGCCATTTTTATTAATTTTATAAAAATTAATACCCTTTGAATTATTTATAAAAAAAATACCTGATTGAGTTTGGTAAATATTGCTGAAGTTACTTGTGAAAATGGAGACATTTGACTTGTCAAAATAGGTGTTTACTTTTCCTGTTGCAGGGTCTATTCTGTTCAATCCAGCATCAGTTGTACCAGCCCAAATAAAACCATCTTTATCTTCAAATAAGGTGACAATAATATTACTGCTTAAACTATTTAAGCCTGCTTCAAAATTATAGTGTTCCATGGCATATCCATCATACTTGTTAATGCCATTATAAGTACCAACCCAAATAAAGCCATTTTTATCTTGGATTATACTTCTTATGGTATTTTGAGACAAGCCTTCTTCACCCGAGATTTGGTTTAAACGCCACTGCGCACAAATCGTTTGATTTATCAATAAAAATGTGAAAAAAAATAGTAATATTTTAATTGATTTTGACATTTAATACATTTAAAATTGACAGAAAATATGGTCATAAAGATACATTTTTTTGAAATGAATAAATTTAATTACCCAAAATATTTTTACCATAACTGCTGTGTAGTTGGTTGTGCAGTTTATTCACAATTTCATTATTTTCTGGCAACTCCGCTATGTTCTCATTTTCATCAGGGTCATTTTCATGGTCATATAGCATACGAGCAACTGTTTTATTGTCTTTCGGATTTATATATTCTGTGTAACTATATCTTGGCGTTTTTATGGTGTAGCCGTTGGTGTTATTAATAAATACATGTGGTTTCCCTTTCAATGCTGTATTTTTTAATATTGGCACCAAGCTCTCTCCTTCTAATTGATTTTTTGGCGTATCCAAATTACACAGGTCTGCCAATGTTGGGTATATATCTACCAACTCAACCAAAGCATCGGTTGTTCCTTTTTGTTCGCTAAAAGGAGAATAAATTATTAAAGGTACTTGCATTGAAGTGCGATGACTTGTCCATTTTGCCCATTGTGTATGCTCTTGTAAATTATATCCATGGTCTGAAACAAAAACAACAATGGTATTTTTATCCAATCCAGCATCTTTAAGCTTGGCCAGAATGTCTCCAATTAAAGTATCTACATAACTTACGGTAGCATAATAACCATGAATTAATGAAATAGCGGTGGAATCGCTTACTTTTTCTCCAATTGGCGGAATACCTGAATATTGGCGTAACTCACCCGATTTACTGACTGAAATTGCAGGTGCGTTTTTAGCTACAAAATTATTAGTTGGTTGGTGAATGGTTTTTTCTGAGTATTTGTCCCAATGACGGGCAGGTGCGTTGAATGGTAAATGCGGACTTATAAAACCAGCGGTTAAAAAAAATGGTTGCCTGCTGTTTTTTAGTTTTTCTATATCGTTTATTACTTTTTGGGTCATCAACCCATCAATATAATCAGAGTCCTTCACATCTGCTCTTTCATATGCCGGTCCGCTGTCTGTTGCTTGGTACACCAAAATATTTTCTGGCAACAAATAATCTCGCCACAAGCCTTGCCACCAATCAGTAGGAGCCAAGCCATCTGGGTTTTCTTCAAAAGCATACGGGCGCCAAATTTCATCCCAATCACTTATGCTATCATCTAAATGATGGTATATTTTACCATTTGAAATGGTAGTGTAACCATTTTCTTTAAAAAGCTGAGGTAAAGTAATCGCGTTTGGTGTATCATTTTGTACAAATACTTTATAATCTCTAAAAATATTTTTTGTTGGTCGCATACCTGTAAGCATACTAGCACGTGAAGCACCACATACAGCTACATTGCAATAGGCATTGTTAAAAAGCACACCTTCTTTTGCCAATTGATCAATATTTGGTGATTGCATTTGGGTTTGACCATAACATCCTAATTGTGGTCTAAGGTCATCCATATATAAAAGCAATACATTGGGTTTTGGATTTGAAGCATTACTA
>JADWMI010000186.1 GCA_015767395.1 Bacteroidota bacterium
GATTTCATTTCATCTTCAATATTAATTGGTATCAGTTTTTCTCCGTCTGCCATATATTTTTCAATTTATTTTTAGTAGTTTTTTTGACAAAGCAATATACAACTTTTCACTTTTTTACAAGTAATTTACACTATTGATTTTATAAAATTTATCAACATTAAAACAGGTGACAAATACACCTATACATCTGACTATTAGTCATTTGAAATATGACATTATAACCGTTTTTACAAATTCTAAAAAAGTGGTGTTGTTTTTGTAGAATAAAAAGAAAAAAATCAGTTATTTTTACAATATAAACTTAAAGAAATGGACGATAATTTTTCACCTAAAGTAAAAGATGTTATTGCATATAGTAAAGAAGAGGCCTTGCGTTTAGGTCATGATTTTATAGGCACTGAACATCTAATATTGGGGTTGTTAAGAAAGGGAAATGGCAAGGCGATTGAAATTTTAAATGCGATAGATATAAACCTCGACCATTTACGTAAAAAAATTGAAGGGTTAAGTCCGGTAAACCCTTTAAACAACTTCAATTCTGAAAAGAAAAGTTTGCACTTAACAAGACAAGCTGAAAAAGCACTAAAAACAACATTTTTAGAAGCTAAATTATATCAAAGCGACTCCGTAAATACGGCTCATTTATTAATGTGCATCCTAAGAAATGAGAATGATCCTACCACAAAATTATTGCACAATTTTGATGCTAGTTATGAAGATGTGAAAACAATATTTAAGAATCTATTTATGGATGAAGAAATAGATCTTCCTAAAGCTGAAAATTCATCAGATGATGATTTTGAATCTGCCAAATCGAACCCGTTTGAACAACCAAAAGGAGAAAGCAATCCTCAAAAAAAATCAAAAACACCCGTTTTAGATAATTTTGGTCGTGATTTAACACGCTTAGCTGAGGAAGGAAAATTAGACCCAGTAGTGGGAAGACAAAAAGAAATTGAACGTGTTTCCCAAATCTTAAGTCGTAGAAAAAAGAACAATCCAATGCTAATTGGTGAGCCTGGTGTAGGTAAATCAGCTATTGCTGAAGGCTTAGCACTTCGAATCATTCAACGCAAAGTTTCACGTATTTTATTTAACAAACGTATTGTATCCTTAGATTTAGCTAGCTTGGTTGCAGGCACAAAATACCGCGGACAATTTGAAGAGCGTATGAAAGCGCTGATGAATGAATTGGAAAAAAATGAAGATATCATTTTATTTATTGATGAAATTCATACGATAGTGGGTGCCGGTGGAGCAACTGGATCTTTAGATGCTTCCAACATGTTAAAACCTGCTTTGGCTCGTGGAGAAATTCAATGTATTGGAGCAACAACTTTAGATGAGTTTAGAACCAACATTGAAAAGGATGGAGCCTTGGAACGTAGGTTTCAAAAAATAATAGTTGAACCTACTTCTGTTGATGAAACCATTCAAATATTAAACAATATTAAAGACAAATACGAAGACCACCACAATGTTAATTATACTGATGGAGCAATAGAAGCTTGTGTTAAATTAACAAACCGTTATATGACTGATCGCTTTTTACCAGATAAAGCCATTGATGCTTTGGATGAATCTGGCTCTAGAATCCACATTACAAATATTGTAGTTCCTAAAGAAGTTCTTAGTTTAGAAAGTCAGTTAGAAAAAATAAAAGAAGATAAAAGCGCAGCAGTTAATGGTCAAAAATATGAAGAAGCTGCTCGACTTCGTGATGACGAAAAACGTGTAGAGAGTTTGCTGAAAAGTGAACAAATAAAATGGGAAGAAGCTTCAAAATTAAATCGTGAAATTGTCACTGAAGACAATGTTGCTGAAGTTGTATCTATGATGACAGGAATTCCAGTAAATAGAGTTGCCGAGGCTGAAAGTCATAGGTTGCATGATTTACCAAACTTAATAAAAGGAAAAGTTATTGGCCAAGACGAGGCTGTTTCTAAGGTGGTTAAAGCCATTCAGCGTAACAGAGTTGGACTTAAAGACCCAAATAAACCAATTGGTTCATTTATTTTTTTAGGTCAAACTGGAGTTGGAAAAACACAACTTGCAAAAGTTTTAGCCACAGAACTTTTTGACAATGAAGATGCATTGGTAAGAATTGACATGAGTGAATACATGGAAAAATTCGCTATTTCACGTTTAATTGGTGCACCTCCTGGATATGTTGGCTATGAAGAAGGTGGTCAATTAACTGAAAAAATTCGTCGTAAACCTTATGCTGTTGTTTTATTAGATGAAATTGAAAAAGCACATCCTGATGTATTTAATATGCTTTTACAAATTCTAGACGATGGCCATATTACAGATAGTTTAGGAAGAAGAATTGATTTTAGAAATACCATTATCATAATGACATCAAACATTGGTTCGCGTCAATTAAAAGATTTTGGTGTCGGTGTTGGTTTTGGAACTGCTTCAAAAACTGCACAAGCGGATGCCAATGCAAAAAGTGTAATTGAAAGCGCTTTAAAAAAATCATTTGCTCCTGAATTTTTAAATAGAATTGATGATGTTATTGTGTTTAATACTTTAGATCGAAAAGACATTCATTCAATTATTGATATTGAATTAAAAAAACTTGTTTTACGCATTGAAGATTTAGGTTATAAGCTTACTTTAACTGATGAGGCTAAAGACTATATTGCAGATAAAGGTTTTGATAAACAATACGGAGCACGACCATTAAAACGTGCCATTCAAAAATACATTGAAGATGCCTTGGCTGAAGAAATTGTAAATTCTCAATTAAAAGAAGGCGACGCTATTCATATGGAATTAAACAAAAGCAAAAGCGAGCTTACTATAAAGATTCGCAAAGGCAAAGGGAAAGATAAAGTTGAATAATATAAAAAAGGTTGAGAAATTCTCAACCTTTTTTTTTGCCAAAAAAATTTAGTAATTTAAACATCTCATTTAAATCTTGCATCATGAAATCTTCAACTAAAATTTGGCTTGGAATTTTTACCTTTTTACCACTTGTATTATTGCTTTTATGTTTTGGCTTTATTATCACAATTTTCCTAGATAACATTGAAGAACTTCAACACAACCATAATCAATTTCCTTTGGAGTTTTTACATTCTATTTTTTGGTTTGTTTTTTTAATAATTCTAATGGCAATTGCGAGTTTAGGTGTTAAAATCTATTATATTGTTCATGTTAACAATACGGAAGGAAATGACACAAACAAAAAAATAATTTGGACCTTAATTCTGATTTTTTTGGGATTAATTGCTTCAGTTGTTTATTATTTTATAGAAATAACCTCCATAAAATCAATTGACAAACATTAACCATTCTTTATGAAATTAAGATTTAGTATTACTCTAATTGTTGCTGTCCTATTCTTAAATATCACTTCAGCGCAAGAAAAAGTAGAAAGCGCTAAAACTATTATGAACAACGCTTTTTCAAAAGCAAAAGTTGAAAACAAAAATGTATTTGTTGTTTTCTCGGCTTCTTGGTGTGGATGGTGTAAAAAAATGGAAGCGACTATGAAAGCCCCTTCTATTGAAAGATTTTTTAATGAAAACTATGTCATTGAAAAGCTAATTGTCCTTGAACAAAAAAGTAAAAAACATGTCGAAAATCAAGGAAGTGAAGAAATGTTGAATAAATATGGAGGTGAAAAGCAAGGAATTCCATATTATTTAATTTTTGATAGCGATGCCAATTTATTAGCAGACTCTAAAATGTTAAAAGGAAAAGAAATTTTAAAAAATGAAGGCACAAATATTGGATGCCCTGGTACTGATTATGAAATTGACGCTTTTCTTTACAAACTAAAAGAAACTTCAAGTTTAACTGATGAAGAATTGATACTAATTGCAAAACAATTCAAATTAAACAATAGCAACTAATTATTAGTTAATTGTCCTTTAAGGAATCCTATCCCATACCCGAAAAATTGAATTAATGTGGTTACAACACTCACCAAGGCCACTAATATTTTTTTGTTCTTCAACCAAGAATCAATAAAAATCGCTACAAAATACAACGCAAAAGCACCAACAAAAAATTGATTTCCAAATACGTAAATCAATATCGACAGTAGAAATAGTATAGCGAAAACAGAGGGAAACCAATACGTTATTTTAGCGCTGCCAGGATATTTTTTATTTAAAAATGGTCTACCCTTTCCAAAAGCAAAAGTCTGCCTAAAAAATTGTTGAAAAGTACTCCTTCTTTTATGATACACAAAAGCATTTTCAACAAACTGAGTCTCAAAATTATGTTCCCACAAACGAAATGTTAAATCTATATCTTCCCCTATTTTCATCTTTGAAAAACCTTTGGTTTTTTCAAATGCCTCTTTTGAAATTCCAAAATTAAAACTACGAGGCTGAAATTTACCCACTGCTTTTTTATTCCCACGTATACCACCGGTAGTTAAAAAGGAAGTCATACTGTAATTAATTGCTTTTTGGATTGTTGTAAAAGATTCATGTGCGGCATCAGCCCCACCAAACGCATCCGTATAATTTTCTGTTAAAGCCTTGTTAACTTCAGTTAAATAATTGGGTGGAATAATACAATCTGAATCGAAAATAACAAAGTAATTTCCGTTAGCATGTTGCATTCCAAAATTTCGACTTGCTCCTGCGCCAGAATTTGCTTTAAAGAAATATTGAACATTTAATTCTTTTGAACAATTTTCAATAATATTTTTGGCTTTAATTTCTGAACCATCTTCGACAACAATAATTTCAAAGTAATTTGAATACGTCTGTTTTGTCAAACTACTCAACAACTCCTCAATTTCTTGCGGTCGATTATAAACAGGAATAATTATTGAAAATTGTAAATACATCTAATTTTTAATGAATTCAAATTTAAGATATTTTAAATAAATATTTCATACGGATTTATAATAAAAAACCTACTTAGAAAAACATTCAAAGTAGGCTTTATCATTTGCGTTGAAGTTACTTTTATAAAGTCTCAACAGCTCTATATAAATCTAAATTTTCAACTTCAAATTTATCCATATAATCGAATCTTTCTCTATTCTCAGAACGTACCAAATTCACATATAATTTCGCAGATTTAATAAACTTTTCATCTTTTTGACTATTCAATACCAATAAATAACCCATAATAATGTTACCAGCCATTTCAACCAATCTTGTTGAATGAAAATCAACCAATTCTGTATTATTAACACCAACAATTCTTTGGGCTATTGATTCATATTCTTCTGTCATTTTATG
>JADWMI010000187.1 GCA_015767395.1 Bacteroidota bacterium
AGGGCTATTAAATAATTAAATTTCTTCATATGAAATTGTTGAGTTTAAAAATTTGTCGCAAGATATTAATTTTAATTACAAATATTAAATACAAGTGTTACAAAATTGTAACTTGCTCGTCATAATAGAAACGGTAACAAAGATAATGCCGCAAACCAAACTTTAAAATGAATCAATCTGAGTTTTTAACAAGTGTAATGCCCTTTAAAGATAAAGTGTTTCGATTAGCGAAAAGATTACTTGTATCTACAGAGGAGGCAGAAGACGCAACTCAGGAATTGTACTTTAAACTGTGGAACAATAAAGAAAAATTAAAAAATTACAATAGCATCGAAGCATTTGCAATGACAATGACGAAAAATTATTGTTTTGACCGATTAAAATCAAAACAAGCAAGTAATTTAACATTGGTTCATAGTAATTATAAAGAAAAAGGAACGTCATTAGACAAGCAAGTTGATTTAAATGATAGCGTAAGTAAAGTACATCAGTTAATGGAAAATTTACCAGAACAACAAAAAATAATAATACAGCTTAGAGATATAGAACAATATGAATTTGACGAGATTGCTGAAATGTTAAATTTAAAACCAACAGCAATTAGGGTGTCATTATCAAGAGCAAGAAAAACAATTAGAGAACAATTATTAAAACAACACAATTATGGAATTAGTTAACATAGAAAAGTTGTTGCAAAAATATTTAGATGCAGAAACAACAATTGCAGAAGAAAATGAGTTAAGAACTTATTTTTTAAGCGATAATGTAGCACCGCATTTAGAGGAATACCAAGCGTTATTCGGATATTTTTCTAACAGTCAAAAAGAAAAGCTTACAAAACCAATCCAATTAAAAACTAAAAAAACGAATTGGAAATGGTTATCTGTAGCAGCCTCAGTTGTACTGTTAGTAAGTGTTTACACGGGATATCAAAATAACCAACAACAAAAAGCTGAAAAAATTTACAATGAAACCCGTATGGCATTGGGAATGCTTTCAGATAATTTAAACAAAGGGAATAATGCAATTGCGCAATTGCAGTATTTTGAAGATGCAAAAAGTAAAGTTTTTAAATAACCTAAAGATTAAAACAATGAAAAAAATAATTTTAATAATCGCAGTCGTAGCATTATCATTTAATAGTTATGCTCAAAGTTCAATTTTTGACAAATTTGAAGATATGGATGGTGTATCATCTGTAATTGTAAACCAAGAAGCTTTTAAAATGCTTGCAAGATTTAAAGGCGGAGGAGATGAAGGTCAAGAATACCTAGAAATGGTTCAAAACCTAAATTCTTTTAAAGTATTTACTACTGATAATTTAGAAATAGCTTCTGAAATGACAGCAGTAATGGATAAATACTTAAAATCATCTAAATTAACCGAGTTAATGCGTGTGAAAGATGAAGATACCAATGTGAAAATATTTGTTCGCGCAGGAAAAGATGATGACCATGTGAGTGAATTACTTATGTTTGTTAATGGTGTAGGTAAATATATGAAAGATTCAGACAGCCCAATTAAAGCTGAAACGGTAATTCTATCCCTAACTGGAGATATAGATTTAAACAAAATATCAAAGCTTACTGAATCTCATATTCCAGATAGTGGAAAACATTTAAAAATAAACTAAAATTTAAAATATTCACTTCAAGAAATCATATTTTTCTTGAAGTGTTTTCAAATAATAAAAAATTTAAAACAATTAAAATGAAATCATTTATAAAAATTACCGGATTGATAATGGTCTTAGCAGTTTCAATAATTGCTTGTGATAACTATCCTTCTTTGCAAAAATATTTTGTAGATAGTAAAGAAAATGATGCATTCATTTCTTTGGATCTTCCTGCTAGCATTCTTCAATTAAAAACAGAAGATGTTTCTGAAGATGTTAAAAACACTTTGAAAACAATTAAAAAAGTGAATTTTTTAGCATTGCAAATCACAGATTCAAACGCTGACTTATATACTTCTGAAAAAGAAAAAGTAAAACAAATTTTAAAAAATCCAAAATACAAGCAATTGATGCGAATGAATATGGGTAAGGCAAATGTGAGTATTAATTATTTGGGTGAAGAAGAAACCATTGATGAAGTCATTTTTTTTGGATCTGAAAATGAAAAAGGGTTTGCCATTGCAAGAGTTATTGGAGAAAAAATGAATCCTTCTGACATTATGAAAATGATTCAAGAAATTAAAGTTGATGGAGATTCAAATGAAATGCAACAACTAGAGGGCTTGCTCAGTTTAATGAAATAAATAATCCAAGCATAAAAAAAATTAAAGCCATACTTATTAAGTATGGCTTTTTTTTTAACGAACCCTTAACGCCTATACACAATTAATATGCTATTTTTGAAACTTAAATTTTAACAAAAGCCCATGAGAAATTTACTGGTAACATTTTTAGTGTTGTTCACAATGCTAATAAATGCTCAAAATGCAACCTACCAACCTGAAAGAGAAAAAATAAACAACCTAGTACATACAAAATTAAAAGTAGATTTCAATTTTAATAAAAGTCAATTGAATGGGGAAGCGTGGGTAACATTGGCTCCTCATTTTTACGCGACAGACAAAGTGGTTTTAGACGCTAAATCCTTTGACATTCATGAGGTAAAAATAAATGCTCAAAACGTAGATTTTAATTATACCGATAATCAATTGACTATTATATTAGATAAGACATATAAAAAAGGTGAAGCGTATACTGTTTATATAAAATATACTGCAAAGCCTGAAGAAGTAGTACAGAAAGGTAGTACAGCTATTCAAGATGCAAAAGGACTTTATTTTATTGATCCTTTAGATGAAGATCCTGAGAAACCAACACAAATTTGGACACAAGGAGAAACAGAGTCCAGCAGTTGCTGGTTTCCAACCATTGATTCTCCAAATCAAAAAACAACCCAAGAAATTTATATGACTGTGCCTGATAAGTTTTTAACACTTTCAAACGGGCTTCTTATAAACAAAACCCAGAATAGTGATGGCACTAGAACCGATTATTGGAAAATGGATCAAAAACATGCGCCATATTTGGTTTTTATGGGCGTTGGTGAATTTAGCGAAGTAAAAGATTCATGGAACAGTTTAGAGGTGAATTATTATGTAGAATCAGATTATGAATCGGTTGCTAAGGATATTTTTGGAAACACTCCGGAAATGATGACGTTCTTTTCAACACTTACTGGCGTACCATACCCATGGGATAAATACAGCCAAATAGTGGTTAGAGATTATGTAAGTGGTGCTATGGAAAATACGACAGCTGTTGTGCACGCAGAAGCTGCTCAGCAAAAAAAAGGTCAATTAATTGATAAAAACGAATGGGAGGGAACAATTGCCCATGAATTATTCCATCATTGGTTTGGTGATTTGGTAACAACAGAAAGCTGGTCTAACTTAACGGTAAATGAATCCTTTGCAACTTACAGTGTTTATCTTTGGTTGCAACACAAATATGGGCAAGATGCTGCTGATGCGCATATGTATGATGATATCCAGGTGTATTTACAAAGCGAAAGTGAAGATAAAGATTTGGTACGATTCTATTATGAAGACAAGGAACATATGTTTGATCCTGTGAGTTACCATAAAGGAAGTGCTATTTTAAATATGTTAAGAGATTTTTTAGGTGATGAAGCTTTTTTTGAAGCATTCAATTACTATTTAACACAGCATAAATATGGAACTGCAGAAGCTCATGACCTTCGTTTGGCCTTTGAAAAAGTAAGTGGAAAAGATTTAAATTGGTTTTTTAATCAGTGGTATTTCGGAAATGGACATATTAAATTAATGGTAACCTACGATTACAATACCATAAATAAAACAGTTACCATAAACTTAAATCAGCAAGGCAATGTTTTTAGTTTCCCTATTTCCTTAGATATTTATGGTGAAAATGGTAAAAAGCGACATGATGTTTGGGTAGATAAGTCACAAAATTCATTTACTTTTCCATATACCAAATTACCGAAGCTTATTAATATTGATGCGAAACATGTGTTGTTAGCAGAAATAACAGATTCAAAATCTTTAGAAAATTATATTTATCAATTTAACAACGCCCCACATTATATTGATAGAAAACTGGCTATAGAAGAGATTGTGAAACATCAGCAAACAAATAAAGCGGCGCTAAAAGCAGTTGTTAAAGCTTTTAATGATCCATATTACGAAATAAGAATTATAGCATTAGAAAATATAGATTTATTTCAAAAACACACCAAAAAGAATATCATCACAAAAATTGAAAATTTAGCTAAAAATGATCCAAAAACTTTGGTAAAAGCAGAAGCTATAAATGTTTTGGGTAAACTAATAGACCCAATTTACAAACCTGTATTTGAAAAAGGTTTGAAAAGCGAGTCTTATGCTGTTATTGGAAAGTCATTGATTTCTTTATATCAAATTGACAAGCCTTCAGCTTTAGAAAACCTTGAATCTATTGATGAAGAAGTTAAAAATCAGATACCAGATGCTATTACAACAATTTACATTACTGAGAAGGACAAATCAAAGCTGCCTTTTATTGCAAAGCATATTTTAAAAGGAATGTTTTTAACGCAGGATCCTGGTACTCAGCAGATGTATGGCGAAGCGTTTAAATGGATTGCAGAGAGCGATAATAAAGAAGCTATTACAAACATAACCAATGACTTTGTTAAGCTTGGAAAACAATACAAAAAATTCAACTTCGACAAAATGGCTGTTAATATGCTAAATCAATTGGTAAGATCTCAGCAGGAAGCTAATAATGCCAATAAGAACGATTTGGTATTAATTCTAAAAACAGGAATTGCTGAATTGGTAGAATAATATAATGTTAATCATGATTCATAAGCTTCTGGATAATTTTCAGGAGCTTTTTTTATGGGTTGTAGTTTTTAAATGAACCATCTTTAAAGAAAACAACTATCCTTTCAATTTCCTGGTTGTTGGTAATTTCCAAAGGACTTATTGGAGCTTTTTTTAAAATAGCGTTATTTTCATTTACTTTAGAAGGAGGAGAGGGAATAACGTTTTTTTTGATTTCATTTGGGAAATCACCAACACCGTTTAAAAGCCAGTACAATTCAACTTCGGGAAAAGCTTTTAAAATTTTCATCACAAAATCTAAACTAGGTTTATTTCTCCCAGATAATATATGTGAGATACTGGAGCGCTGTACCTCAATTTTCTCAGCCAGTGTAGCAGCT